>NZ_DDLD01000035.1:0-31174 GCF_002339435.1 Acinetobacter sp. UBA2581
CTTATTTCAGGACGGGACAAAGCTGACAATAAAAAAAGCGGGCAAAAATGCCCGCTTTTTTATGAAGTGATGATTTTAAAATTTAAACGACACACCTGCATAAGTCGAGAAGCCTTCACCCGGTGAAGATCGTGCTAGATCTGCACCTTTGTCGTCATAGCCTGGAATTACCACTGCTGCATATTTTTCATCGGTGATGTTCTTGAAGTTAACCCAGGCACTCCATGACTGATCTTCTGGCGCATATCCCAGATCAATACCCCAAATCTGATAATCATCACTGAAGCGGCTATTGGCATAATCATGTGCCATCTTCGATGCATATTCTGTATTTAGACCCACATAAAGACCGTTATTCAAGGCATAACTGAGCTGCGCCTGATAAAGATGTTTTGGAATTCCCGGCAGCTGGTTTTTGCCAAATAAAGGATCATTCTTATACTGGAAATCACTCAAAGTGTAAGCCTGACGTAGGCGAAGCTCACCCTGCTGTGATGCATACAATGGTGTATCCAGACTGAGTTCTACACCTTGATGAAGGGTTGGAGTTGCATTGGATTCAACGGCAATTGGTTCAGAAGGTCGTTCCGATCCATCCTCATAGGTTTTGATCAACTCTGAGGTTAATAACTCGTTTTTAACCTTGGAATAATAATAGCTCAGTGTCCAATCACCCCAGGCTGACTGACCCCTGCCACCCAGTTCTAAAGTATTTGCAGTTTGCGTGTCCAGATAAATAGGTTCACGTACCCGCCCTGAAGCGACACCACTGTCAAAATAATATGGTGAAGACCATGCCATTGCCCATGGATGTGCCGGTTCAATACTACGGCTTAAATTTGCAAACCATTGCAGCGTCTCATTTGGCTGATAAGTCAGGCCAATACGCGGTGCGAAATTCCATTCATAACGGCTAACTTCAGGACTGGCGACTGGGTAAGTCACTTCACTTTCACGGTGGGTATAGGCTGCTGCCAATCCAAGATCAAGCTTAAACTGATCATTCAACTGAGTTTCCTGATCAAATTGCAGCACATTGTCTGAACCACGATAAGTATAACGGCGTGTTACGGTATCTGCCGGATAAAGCGTGCCATCAATTGTAGTATCACGTCGAATTGTTTCGGTTACACCACTATCCGGACGGTGCGTGCTACTTCGAAAAGCAACTTTTCCTTGATGTTCAAGACCGAATAACTGATAAGGTTTCTCATACTGAACCCGCGCACTAATATCCTCATAATCGACATTGGTACGATAACTACTTTCACGTAGATCCAATGGATAATGATGATAAGCCAGACTACCGGTCAGTTTGGCATCATCCTGCAAGTTCCAGGTGGTAGTATTTGCCAGCCAGGTACTGCCCGGCTGAATCCGCTTGGCATCTACAGCCAGATTAAAATCATTGGCTGCTCCAGGATTATTCTTGAGCTGTTCCTGGGTAATGCGCCCCGGCGTTAAATGTTTGCTTTCACGGTAACGGGCATAAAAGCGGGTCTCAATATCTGGACTGATCTGATAACCCAGATTAAAAGCCAGACCTTTACCATCACTTTCGGCATGATCCTGAATCCCGTCAAACTGTGAGCCTGTCACTGCGAGATAATAATCTAACTTGTCGAGTTGTCGGCCAGTACTAAACTGGTACTTTTGATAGCCATGGCTACCCGTTTCATATTTTAATTCAGAGCCATTCTGCTCCGCACCAATCTTACTTTTATAGTTAATTGTTCCACCTAAGGACAATCCGCCCTGTTTTAAACCATTGGCACCACGGTACACCCCAACATGATCAATCCACCACGGTTCAAGCAGTTCATAAGCTGTACCACCCGGTCCGGTAAAGGGAATATCATCGATCATGACATAAGTTCCGGATGCATGTGCACCAGAAGTACGGTTAATGCCGGAACCACGGATAGAAATTTTGGCTCCTTCATTGCCCGGCGATTGGGCATAAATACCGGGCTGGAGACGGAAGACGTCATCAGTGGTTCCCAGACGCTGATGTTGTAACTGCTGATCTGAAATAAAGTTGGTTCCTCCCGAAACGCTGGCAAGTTCCGCCTCAGTCTCTTGCTGGGAATTTGTATTTTGCTCTGTGGTCACCACAATAGTGTCCAGTTGCTGAACACTATCCTGCACTAGCGTAGTTTCAGCATAAAGATGGCCTGAAAATGCCGACAGTATCATCAGGCTAAGCGGATTTTTCTTGAGAGGGATTTTTGTCATATTCATGGCGAATTTATACAATCCTGTATAAGTGATCCTGATCTGCTTTAGGACTTGGCTTAAAATTTAAGCTGTAGCATAAATGAAGCATGCAAAATTAAGCAGATATTTTCTGCCAAAATATCTGACTGGTGCGGCAATATTTTTAATTTTTTCTATACAAAAAATCTGTCAGTACTTTACAAGATCACAGACAGATTCATACAAGTTCTGACATCTAATTTATTAAGTATTTGTAATTTATAGATATGTATTTTTTTCTTGTAACCATCTAATTCGAGTTGGCAAAAAGTGATTTAAATTAAAAATTTTAAGGATATAAACAATATTCTGATTCATAAAGATCAGTTTAGTAGACAGGTTTCTAAACCAAAATCTAAGTTATAACTAGAAAATAGAATTCTTATTTTTTGAACTATGGCCTATAAATTTCAGTCAAAAAAGAAACCCTCCTGCTGGAGAGTTTCTTCATGTATTTTGGCTATCGTTATTTAGAGGCATTTTCGATTACTTGCGCTTGTAATGGTGCAGCTTGCTGGGTTTCGGCTGATTTTTTCTTGGTTTTCATTTCTGCCACTTTGGCCAGAGTTTTCTCGGTAAAGCGTAAACCACCGTCTTCTGCCATCACATTACCCGCCATCAAAAGACTGCTCATTACTACTAGCAGGGATGGTATAAGATGTAATTTCATGTCTATTCCACCTTTTTATTTTATAGTGGATTAAAAATAAGCAATTATTATTCCAATATTTTTATCTATATTTGATTTTTTATTTTTCCCGATCATCTTGATGAAATTAAAATTGATCTAAGCAATAAATTTTATATTCTTTATTGCCTTAAAACTCCTTCTTTTAGTGCGCTTATTTCAAGAACGCCTCATTTTAGTCAGATTAATTCGGACGTCTAAGTTCCTCTGCACTATTTTTATGACACTTTTAACCTGATCTCCTAATTTTTTGCACCAAATTGCATGGTATGTTTTTTGCATAAGTCCTCATGGAATATTCCCCGATGTACTAGCTAAAAATCTTGCATGTCTAAATTACGAATTGCCCTGATTGATGATGATCCAGAACGCGCTGAATTTATTCAGGCTTCTTTGCTTGCGCATGATTTTCATGTGGTGGCCTGTGTCATTCTGAACGACCTCAACATTGTTGATATTAAAAGCCTGCATGCCGATGTCATTCTGTTAAATATGGATCATCCTCATCGCGATATTATTGAAAGCTGCGTGAGTCAGTATGAATTACCTACGGTTCTGTTTACCCAAAATTCCAACAAGGACACCATCAGAAATGCCATTGATGCCGGAGTCACGGCATATATTGTGGACGGGATCGATCCAACCAAACTGGAAAATATTCTGGAAATATCGATTGAACAATTTCAGAAACATAAAAAACTGTTACATGACCTGAAGGAAACTCAGGAAAAATTAAGTGATCGCAGGGATATTGATAAAGCCAAAGTCCTGCTGATCCAGCTGCATGGACTGAGCGAAGAAGAAGCATTTGCCCTGTTGCGCAAAAATGCTATGAGCCACCGGATTACCATTGGCGATATGGCACGGCGCTTACTTGATGCACAAAAACTGTTATCCGGCCAATAAGGAGCATTCAATGACAACATTAGAAAAAACAGAACTCAATATTGGCTATATTCCACTGCTTGATTGTGTTGCCATTCTTTGGGCGGAGCGACAAGGTTATTTTACTGAACAGGGTTTAAAGGTAAACCTGATCCGTGAAGCCTCCTGGTCCAGCTTACGCGACCGTCTGGCCTATGGCTTTCTGGATGCAGCCCATTGCCTGTCTGCCATGCTTCCCGCGGCTGCTTTGGGCGCAGACCAGTTACAAGTCGCTTTGCAGACTCCCTTAGTCCTCAGTATCAATCAGGCATTTATCAGCTTAAGACAGGATCTGTGTTATGAACTGGGCATTCAGCCTGAAGATAATGAACAGATCACGTCGCAAAAGCTGGTCAGTGCCTTAAAGCAGCAACACAAAGTAGGTCTGGCACATGTTTATAAATATTCCATTCATCATTACTGTTTAAGAGAATGGCTGGCTTTAACTGATGCGCAATATGCCAAAAATATATTGCTCAAGACCTCACCACCCCCTTTAATGGTCAAAGGGATTGCAGCACAGATTTTTGATGGTTTTTGTGTGGGTGAACCTTGGAATATTCAAGCCAAGCTTGAAGGTTATAGCCTGATTGTCGCAGCCAGCCAAAATGTGATTCCTAAAGTGGCAGACAAAGTGCTGGCGATAACTCAGGAATGGGGCGAGTTGCATCCACTGACTGTAGAAGCATTAGTCACGGCTGTAAAAAAAGCCCAGATGGATTTAAAGCATGCTACCAATCTTTCTGAAGTTTGGGACATGCTGATGGATTATCAGATTATCCAGTTTGAATGTTCAGCTTCCCGACACGTATATGACTTCCATAAGATTCAGAATATTATCCGTAACCTTGCAGATGAAAATGTTGAGCCTCAATTCACCGATTTTATCTGGTTATTAGAGCAGATGGAAAAATGGGAAAATATTGATCTGTCCGCAGATGATCAGCAACAGATTGCCCAATCCTGTATTTATCAGCAAGAATCCACGACTGTATAAATTATAAATTTATAAACTTCCATAAAAAGACCCAGAATCGTTCTGGGTCTTTTTATTCACTGCTGATTTAGCTGAACGCTTGCTGTAAATCCAGTTGCATGAATTTCTGCAAGGACAATTTTCCAGCAATAATCTGATTGATGAATTGTGACATTTCATCATACAAGGTCTCATATAGCTGCGGTTCTAATGCCATATGTCTTAACTGGATTTGTAAATGCATCAACAGTTCCTGCTGCTCGCATTCACCCTGTTCCAGAGCATAGATATAGCCCAACACTGCGCCTTTTAAAACCACATCAAATGGCAAGCTATATTTAAGCAAGGTCGATAATGAACCCATAACCCGTTCATTGTGTTCCAGCTTTCTTAGAGGTTCTCGCCCTACACGTGCACATGGATCCTGATAAGCATAGGCACAGGATTCAGTGAAACTTTGCGCCAGACGTTCCAGATCTGAAGCATGCTTAGGAATCTGGTAGCAGAGACCATGCTTCACCTGCGCTAAGGCCTGCTGCATGAATTTTCTGACCGCATGATCTGACATAGCCACGCCAATGGTCTGATGACCGCGCAGGTTGGCATACCAGGCCATCATCGCATGCACACCATTCCATAAGCGGTTTTTAATCAGCTGGATATTGGCAATATCATCTACCAGAATCATCTGGCGCATTTTAGCCAATAATGGACTGTTATTTTCCACATAGATTGGCATATCCGTTTCGGCATTAAACAGAATCAGATCCATTGACTGCAGAATATGACTAGGCTGGAAATTACGGCGCAGGTCTTCAATATACAAGCCCGCCTGATGTTCCTGGTCTGCATTCAGGGCTGTAGAATCATCCAGATCCACTACGGACAGATCTTCATCCAGCTGATACTGCTTGAACATGTTGTATTTGATGCGCAGCTGACGGTACAGTTTCTGGTCGGACAGTTTGGAGACCATACGGTTCACCACTGTGTCACAGAAATAATGCTGATCCATAATGTGCTGCGCTGTCTGTTCATCCGTAATCTGTTTCAGACGGCTCAGAATCTGCTGCATCACCAGCTGTTTGGCCCCGATTTTATTCAGGATAATTAACAGCGTCAGCGGCTGTTCCTGCTGCTCGTAGGCCAAGTATCGCGCATATAAACCCTGTGCAATTACTTCTGCTTCAAAAACCAGAGCTTCCTCAGGGACACAGACTGCCACCAGACTGGATTCAATATACATGTTCTGCATTTGCTCCAGATCATGCGCATCAATCACACTCATATTTTCAATACGCTGGTCAAAAGAGTTCTGACCATAACGAATGCAATAGGTGCCAAACGCATTTACGGCAGATTGATAGAGTGGATTACGCGTTGAGGCAATAATTTTACGTGGACGTGTATAACCATCCCAGTGTGATAACACCTGAGCCAAATAACCACCGCCAATTGCACCGAAGCCGTGAATCCCGACCGTTAACTGATTCAGCGTTTGCGGAAATGCGGTCTCAAGTTCTGGCATTTCCAGAACAGGAACAAACTGGTTCAGGTCTGTCAGAAAATCTTCCATTGTTTCATAATAATACTGGGCTTCTGCCAGCATCGATTCATTCGGCGTTTTAATGTCTTTGAAAAGTACCGTCATACCACCTGCATCATAAGCAGATCGCAGGCCATTTTCGGAATCTTCAAACATCAGGCATTGAGCCGGACTTAAATTGATTTTTTCGGCTGCGCTGATAAAAATTTCTGGATGAGGTTTCCCCTGTTTAATCTCATCACCACACACCAGCACATCAAAAAATTTATAGACATTGGCATTGATCAGATATTCTTCTGCAATCGCACGTCGACTCGAAGTCGCCACAGCCATTTTTAGGCCTGCCTTGCGTAGGCGTTCCAGTACTTGTAATAAACCTTTTTTAATTGGAACACCATAATTGCGTACATGTTCTAGTTCCAGCACATCAGCACGCTGGCGGATCTCGGCATAAGGAACATCTTGTCCATAACGCTCTTTGGCCAGCTGCTCGGCACTACGGGCACTTAAGCCCAAACACTGCATTAAATAGTTTTCAGAAAATTCGACGCCGATCAGCTCACGCGAAGCTTGTTGCAAGGTTTGAAAGCGCAAACGTTCAGTATCAAACATGGTTCCATCCATATCGAAAATTGCGCCGTGTACGATTTGATTTTTAAATTCTAGCATTGCTCCCCTTTTATAATTCAATGAGTTAAGAAGTGGACAATACCTTAAGGAAAATAAGAGATTAAATAAACCGATGTAAAGATATGAAATAGTTCTGACTATAAATTAATCAATAAAGACTAAAATATGATTATTTATGTTTCTGTATGTAATCAAACTGTTAACTTAAGTAAATTATTGGTCCTGCCTATCAGTTTAAATTTTTCTTTTGAAATATCAGGTTATTTTATCATTTTGAATGTTTCTGCTTATCATGGCATTCATTTTGCTTAATCAGTATTACGTTTTATAAAAATTGTAATATTGAGGGGCAACACTATGAGTTACGTTGCACGTGAACTCAGTCAAAGAAATAAAATACTGTTTGGCTTGGGGTCATTTTTAATACCAATTCTGATCTGGTGTGCAGTCAGTTATTTGCCATTTATCTGGCATCCACAAGTCCAGATTGCCGATTCAGGCAGCGTTAGCTATTTACAGGTCGGTAGTCGTATTGATAAGGATATCTTTTTCTCTGCTGCGCAATCCGCAGTGGATCAAGGTCTGGCGCCGCCCCAAGGTATTCTGGTTAATCCGATCTATCTGCCTGCCCCGCATGAAGTGGCGATCGCATTGGTTACTGCATTTACCACAGAACCTGCTCAAGCCAATGCACCGTGGTTTCATGAAAGCCTGTGGCATAGTATCAAACTGGTGTTTACGGCCTTCTTTATTTCTTCCCTGATCGGTATTCCACTCGGTATCTTATGTGGCTTCTCTAATAAAATTTCCCAACTCACGGAGGCATTTGTCGAATTTTTCCGTTATCTGCCAGCCCCAGCCTTTGGTGCGCTTGCGGTGGCTATTTTAGGCATCAACGATGCACCAAAAGTAGCCATCATTGTGATTGGCACCTTGTTCCAGCAAATCCTGATTATTGCCAATACCACACGACTGGTGGATCGCAGTCTGATTGAAGCCGGTTTTACCCTGGGTACTAATAAATTAAAAAGCCTGTTTCATGTGGTTATTCCAGCAGCCCTTCCTGAAATCTACCGCAACCTGCGCGTACTGCTCGGCTGGGCATGGACTTACCTGATCGTAGCTGAACTGATCGGTAGCACGTCTGGTATTACCTGGTTTATTACCCAGCAGGCCCGTTATCAGAATTTTGACAATGTCTTTGCAGCAATCCTGATCATTGGGGTAATTGGTCTGCTCTGTGACGTGATTTTAATGAAATTGGGACAACGCTTATTTAAATGGAAACCGGGAGCAAACTGATGCAAAACTCTGAATTTAATACCCGCGAATACTTTGACAAGATTTATAGCCGTCCGGTCATCCTGGAAGCCAAACAGCTCACTCAATCCTTTAAGCATGGCAAAACTGAACGCACCATTTTAAATGGCATTGATCTGAAAATTCATAAACGTGAGTTTATCTGTGTGATTGGTCCATCGGGTTGCGGTAAATCGACCTTTAGCCGTGTTGTGGCTGGGCTTGATCCTTATACCAGCGGTGAAATTCTGGTGGATGGCAAGCCGATTACTGGCCCAAGCCCGGAACGTGGCATGGTGTTTCAGGGCTATACCCTGTTTCCATGGAAGACCGTGAAAGAAAACATCATGTTTGGCCCGAAAATGAAAGGTCAAAGTAATGCTTCTGCTGAAGCGCAGGCACGTGAATGGATCAACATCATTGGCTTGGAAAAATATCAGGATCAGTATCCGCATCAACTTTCAGGCGGGATGAAGCAACGTGTGGCGATTGCCCGCGCCTTGGTCAATGAACCCAAAGTGTTGCTGATGGATGAACCTTTTGGTGCACTGGATCCGCATACGCGCCAAAAAATGCAGCGTCACCTGATGGATCTGTGGCAAAACATCGACATTACCATCATTTTCGTGACCCACGATATGGATGAAGCCATCTTGCTGGCAGACCGGATTGTGGCGCTGAAAGCCAATCCAGGTGAAATCAAAGAAATTATTGAAGTGGATTTACCACGTCCACGCCATCCAGATCTGATGCTGACTCTGGAATTTAAACAGCTTCGCGAGCACGTCAATCATCTGGTACATGCACAGGAGGATGAGCTGGATCCTGCACTAGCCGATCTTCCAGAAATTCCACGCTTGACCAAAGTCAGCACGAGCAAATAATCCATTTTTAAAAAGAGCCTTTGGGACGACCCAAAGGTTTTAATCGCTGTGTTGGACGACCAACAATAAGGTGATTGCAATGCAAGACCAATACGTACTCCCACTCGTCGATATTTCTAAAATGCAAAGTCCGCATCTGGCCGATCGTCTTGAAGTTGCGGCAGCTTTAGACCAGGCCTGCAAAGATGTTGGATTCCTTTATCTTAAATGGGATCAGTTTAATTTTGATTATGCCACGTCACTGGTTGAACTGGCCAAATCCTATTTCGAGCAGGATCTGGACACAAAAATGCAGCACTATATTGGCAAATCCAGTAACCATAGCGGTTATGTGCCAATTGGTGAGGAACAGTTCGCGGGCAACAGTTATGACCTCAAAGAAGCCTATGATGTGAATTATGACTATCCAGGTTCTAGAACAGACTGCCCATTGCTAGGCCCAACCTTATGGCCTGATCATCCAAATTTTAAAGCCATTGTCAGCCAATATTACGGTCACTTGCGCACCATTAGCGAACAGATTTTTTCTGCTTTTGCCCTAGCTCTCGGTGTTAAAGAGGATTTTTTCGCCGATAAAATTAATGATGCGCCAAGTCAATTGCGCCTGATTCATTATCCGTACAATCCGGATATCAAAGATGCCGAAGGCATCGGTGCACATACTGACTATGAATGCTTTACCTTACTATTACCAACTGCGCCAGGTTTGCAGGTGCTGAACAAATCCGGTGAATGGATTGATATTCCACTCATCGAAAATACGCTGGTGATGAACATTGGGGACATGATGGAAATCCTGTCCAATGGCAAATACCTGGCAACCAAACACCGCGTAAAAAAAGTATCCGAAGAACGTTACTCCTTCCCGCTGTTTTGTGCCTGTAACTATGACACCGTGATTGAACCGGTAGTACACACTAATGATTCCAAATATAAACCTTTGATTGGTGGTGAACATCTATTTAACCAGACTGCACAAACGTTCCAGTATCTAAAACGACGCATTGCTGCAGGTGAGCTGGTCCTAAAAAATGCCGTTCCGCTGTCTTCTTTTGGTTTAAATAAAAAAGCGGAGGCAGCATCATGAATCTGTTAGAAGCCATGAAAACTTTAACGCCAACTACTACTCAACCTGAAGTTATTCCGAGCTTTTTATATGGGGCATTTCGCAGGAAAAGCATCAGCTTCTTTAATGGCCTGACCGATCAAAACACCATTGTGTATTGGTTCCAGTCACGCAGCTTTACCATTGATCTGCGCCTGAAAAGTCAGAACGATACATCAGTGACAGAACGTCAGGGCTGGATTGGCAATACGGTATGGGATGATGCAACGCAGCTCTTGTCTTGGGAAGTTGAAGACTATGCCAATTATCAAAATCATGTGCAGTGGCCTGAACCCGCAAAACTGCACGCGATCGGGAACTGCATTCTGGAATTTTCACCGAGCAATGTCTATGTTGAAGACTGGCGTCAGCAAGTGAAGAAAGGCCTGTTCTTAGGCCTACGCCTAGAATCTGCGATAGATGTGCAATCAGGTACAAAGCTGCAAATGGATGGCGGTCTGATCATTTGTGATGATCATATTGCCTACGCCCTGACCCGCTTGCCAGAGGTGCAATCTCAAGTTGCAGAACTAGATATCAAGTCAGCCGATGCTACTTCATTTGATCTATTAGAAAGCTTCGAAGTCTCTATTGGTACTCAGGGCTTCAGTAAAATCTACAGCACCCGTACTGGTGAAACAGGTCATGACTTTGACCTGGACAATTTTGAAATTCTGGATGTAACCCATCTGGTCCAGCATGTAGAAGTTGAGGGCCGCGCAATTGATCTGATTTTTGAGATTGATATCTACCAACCTGAATATGAGTTTCAGCACATGACCACCACGACTGCAGAAGCAGCACAGTGGATGAGCGCAGAACAGAGTCACCTGCTCCATCATGCAGAACGAGTGTTATAAGGAGAAATATGGCTTTTTTATATCTGTCGATTGCCATCATTGCAGAAGTGATCGCGACTTCTGCATTGAAAGCATCCAATGGCTTTAGTGTACTTTGGCCTTCGCTGGCCACTATTTTAGGATATGCAGTTGCCTTATTTTTCTTGTCACTGACCATGAAAACCATTCCAATGGGCATTGCTTATGCGATCTGGTCTGGTGCAGGCATTATCCTGATTTCTACTGTCGGGCTGCTGGTGTTCAAGCAGCAACTGGATATTCCGGCACTGATTGGTCTGTCTTTTATGATTGTGGGAATTATTTTTATTAATGTCTTTTCCAAAAGTGTTGAACTTTAATTTTTATATTTTTTAATAGATCTTTTTCATAAATCAAAAAATGATTGTTATATTCATATTTAAATGGATATTGAAAGTTCCTTCTCCCTCTGGGAGAAGGTTAGGATGAGGGATATTTCTTAGATATAACCCCTCCCTAACCCTCTCCTACAAGAAGAGGGGAATTTCATTTTAATGATTAAAAAATGATTTATGAAAGAACCCTAATGATATATACAAAAAAATCCCCGAAACCGGGGAGTTTTTATGAACTCAATCAGATTTTATTTCAGCTCTTGTACCAGCGTTGGAACAATCACACTATCCACATTCATTTCAGTGCTATAAATGCCATTGGTAACGTTGAACTTGTTGACGTGATAGCTTGAACCATAGATCGAATCGAAACCATCACCTTTGGTAAAGACTTTCTTGTTGGCTTCCAGATCCAGCAAGTGAGTACCATCTACAAATTGCATATAGGCCTTGGCATCAACACCGACACGTTTCGACATGATTTCTACAGCATCTGCACGTGTTGCCGGGTCATTGATATATTTAACAGTTTTATCCCAAACCTGAATGACCTTTTTCCATTGCTCTTTATTGGCTTGCAGATGCGCAGGATTCACGGTTAAAGTGTCATAAATCAGCCCAGCTTTATCTTTAGAGCTGAAAATAATTTTTGACCCGGCAACCGCAGATAAGGCCTGATTCGCGACTGGCTGCCATACTGCAATCGCATCAATATCCGCTGTTGCAAAGACCTGTGGTAATTCATTGGTCATGGTATTGACCAGTTTCACTTCATTCAGTTTAACCTTTGCATCATCCAGAGCAGTTGATAGCAGCAAGTGATCGACCAGACCTTTTTCAGTGGCAACCGTTTTACCGCGTAAATCCTGAATCGAGTTAATTCCATTCTTGGCAATGATCACGTCATTTCCAGCTGAATAATCCGTCGCCAGAATCATCACGCCTTTAGTACCACCAGAGCCAGTCACCAGATTATCACCATTGGTTACCATGACTGCATCCAGCTGATTTGCGGCAAAGGCAGACAATGAAGCTGAATAGTCAAACCATTTAAAATCTGCATTCACACCTGCTTCTTTTAACCAGCCTTTTTCAATCGCCACTTGCCAAGCTACCCAACCTGGCCAGTCGCTATAGCCGATACGAATCGGCTGAGTATTCACACTGCCTTTGGCCTGACCAGATGATTCTGGAACTTTCGCCGTATTGTCACAACCGCTCATAAAAATTGCGCAGCAAACAGATGCTGCTAAAGTTACTTTCTTGATCATTGTGCGATTTCCCCTATGCAATTACATTTAAAACGTGTATTTGAAAGTTGTTTTGATTTAATAAAGTCTCGCCAGCCACCAAAATGACTGATGTCAGTTGCATCTTCAAGCGCATAGCCTTCGCAGATAAAACCTTTAACCCAACTGTCATCTGCCAGCTGTACATTGCCAATGCCCAGCGGTGCTGGAACTTCTGCTACGATCTGACCAAAGTTGGCAAATGGAATATCCCAGACTTCCACTTCGATCTCTTGACCTTTACTGTGGTATTGCAGGCCCGGTTTTGGTGGGGTGGTATTTTTTAAGGCAAACAGTTTGTAGCTGGCTGCAGTTTTTGTTTTTTGCACTAAAGTGCCGCCACGTGTGGTGAGCTGGAAGTTCAGTGGCATACCAGTCAGGTGCGCACCGACGACTGCTAGTTTTACTGCATGCTGTGACTGAATCTGACAGGTTGGTTTATAGGTTTTTTGCGACGTACCCAAGGTTAGAGCAGTTGCCTGCTGCCAGATCTGACCGAAGTTTGCCAGAGCCTGATCCATCCAGGCGAGTGCAATAAAGGTCACGCCACTTGGCAAGCCATCGGCACGAATTGCATTAGGCAGTGCCAAAGCCGATAAATCCGCAAAATTCACGAAGTTGGTATAAGCGCCCATATGGCTGTTTTTCACCAGTGGATCGGCTTCTACATCAGCAATCTTGTAGATGGTAGGCGCTGTTGGCACCATCAAGGCATCAAAGTCTGCCAGTGCCAGATTAATCTGACGAGCCAATTGCGCTCGTTCATATTCCGCCTGCATCATATCGACAGCATTAAAGTTGTCTGCCTGACTGATGATCTGGTTGATCACCGGATGGGTCACCTCACGAGAAACCAGTTTTTCAACAGCGTTGGTCCGTTCTGCTACCCAAGCCTTGTTATACAGTGCTGAAGCCAGCTGATTGAAAATGCTGAAATCAATGGCTTCAACTGCATAACCCAGCTGTTTTACACGAGTAATTGCCAATTCAAAGGCTTTTTCAGTTTCAGCATCGCCATAGAATTCCAGTTGTGCCGGAATCGCGATTTTGCCTTTGGAAAATTGGGTTGGCACATTGGCTGGATGCTGGCGTGAATATTCATCTGTCGCGTCATAGCCTTGCATAATCTGCGCAACTTGCCAGGCATCATCAATAGTCAAGGCAAAGACTGAAATCACATCAATAGTGCGGCACGCTGGCACCAGACCTGTGGTAGAAAACCAGCCTTTGGTGGGTTTTAAGCCAACAATATTGTTATGTCCTGCCGGTACACGACCTGAACCCGCCGTATCGGTACCTAAACTAAAAGGCACCTGACCATTCGCCACTGCCACCGATGAACCAGAGCTTGAACCGCCACTGATATATTCCGGATTAAAGCTGTTTTTCACTGCGCCGTAGGGTGAACGCACTCCAACTAAGCCAGTCGCAAACTGGTCCAAGTTGGTTTTACCTACGACAATAGCCCCTGCTGCTTTTAATTTAGCCACCACCGTCGCATCGCTGGTTGCCAGATAAGTGGCTTCCTTGCAGGCTGCAGTAGTATAAAAACCGGCAACATCAATATTGTCTTTGACTGCGAATGGAATGCCGTAGAGTGGCAATTCGGCTAGTGATTTTCCTGTTAAGGCATCAATTTGTGCTTGTAATTGTTCTGCAGATGTAATTGAAATCCAGGCATGATCATCATTTTGAAATGATGCAACATAATCGATCAGGTCCTGTAACTGAATCTGCTGCTGTTGGTAGGCGTTCTGCCAGTCTTGAATTGTCCATAAAGTATTCATGACAATACTCCTTTATTGGTATTTTGGGGAATGGGAGGCATCACGGCATCCATCAGTTCCAGGTGTCCTTTGAGCACTCCTTTTAATGCAATAAATTGTTCGCTAATTTCTTTTAAATCACTGCTTACACCCTGCATCAGCATCACTTGCAGGACTTTCTGATCATCCAGCTGGATATGCAGCGAGCTGATCACCTGTTCCAGATATTGCTGTTGCAAATCGACCAATTGGGAACGTAACGGTTTCAGGCTGACGTCATAAACCAGCGTCAGCGTACCGACCATCACTTCATCACGAGAAACCAGTTCATCAATCAGGTGGCGGTTAATCATGTCGACAATGGCCTGCGAGCGGCTTTCATAATGTTGCTCGACAATTTTCTGATCCATGGCCTGTAAGGTGGTTTCCGGCACGGTGATACTGATTCGTGCCAATTTCGGTTTAGGCACGTCTGCTTTCCTTGAGTGAATCCTGTTTGACATAAAGCCCGGCGCGAACGCTGAGCAGTTCAATTAAAAATTGGGCAAATGGATGCAGCTTGGATTTTTTGATTTGATTATTCATGCGCATCTCCTCGGTATTACTGAATGTAAATTTCGTATTACTTAAGGAAATGCAGAAAGTGTGCCAGTTTTGGCTTATGGAAATGTAAGGAATAAACTTTTATATAAAAGGACGAAAAAAAGCCCCATAACATGGAAATGGGGCTTGATTTAAAGCAAAGTAAGTGGAGTATTTCATCAGTTTTTCCATTTTGATGCTCATGTCCTTGCTATTGTTTTTATACATGAATGGATAACTGATTTTTGTGGTTGAGTGATCAAGTGTATTGCTCTCCTCTTTTTATACTGTATATAAATAAAAGCATAAAACATGCCACCTTTATAAATAATGAGCGCTTTTATTAATCAATAGAGAATCAATAAGTTATAAAAATTAAAAAATACTTAAAAAATATGCGTAAAATCTTTATGCGCCAAGAGTGATCAAACTTGCACCAAAACGATATCAAAATAGGGATTCATGGTACAGTTTTCGGTAATGGAATCTTCACCAATTATTCTTCTCTAGCTTTAATTATGAATGCTAAAACCACTCAGATTTAGGTTTCGATTAAAATTCGCACTACAGGCTAATTTCTATACAATAAATTCCACAAAAATGCCGAAAAATAAGGAAATTTAATGAAGACTTCCACTCTCCTTCGTACTACCATTCTTTGTACGCCTTTTATTTTTGCGGCATGTAGCAAAACCGAGCAAGCAGAAACCTCCAAAACCGAAATCCAGCAGGAAGACACCACGCAAGCTGCCGAAACTGCACAGACACAAGCTTTTGACATCAGTAAAATACCACTCAGCACAGCGACACTCGGTGACTTTCCTTATATTGCCCTGCCAGACGGTTATATCTATCAAAATACCGAGCAGCGCAATTTTGAGCGTGTTCCATTCTGGACAGGACAGCAACTGGAATGGGTCGAAGGACAATTATTCAGCTCAGGCATTACCTCGAAACCGGAATATAAAGAAGGCAATTTTTTGGAAATTCAGCGTAATCTGGAGAGTGTGATCAAGGATTTGGGCGGTGTAGAAATTGTTAATAGCCAGATTCCAAAAGGCATCATCGAGAAAATTCCGAAGGATTTTTAGGTGCAATATTATGCGGGTCTGGGTGATATTTTTAACTACCCAACCAAAACTTATGTGGTTCGTCAGGAGGATAAGACCACATGGTTCCAGCTGACCCAATCTGGCAATTATATTTCGCTAATGGTGGCTGAATCTAAACCTTTAAATATGACTGCCAAAGTGCTGACATCGAGTGCACTAAAGCAAAGTCTGGATCAGGACAATAAAGTGAGCGTACAGATTAACTTTGCGACGGATAAAGCAGAGATTTTACCGGAATCGCAAACGCAAATTGAGCAGATTGTTACCTTGTTAAAAGACAACCCGGATTTAAAACTGGGTATTTATGGTCATACCGACAATACCAGTGATGCCACACATAACTTAAAGCTGTCTGATCAGCGTGCGCAAAGTGTAGTTGCTGCCTTGACTAAAGCAGGTATTGAAAGCAGCCGTTTAACCGCTAAAGGTTTTGGGGTTACTCAGCCTGTTGCAGATAATGCAATTGAAGATGGTAAGGCGAAGAATCGTCGGGTGGAGTTGGTGAAGTTATAAGTTAAAAATGTCAAAAATAAAAAAAACCACCTTAAGGTGGCTTTTTTTATAAATAATACTTCTTTACAATCAATTTAATAATTAAGTAATTGTTCTTTAAAACTATATTAAATTAAGGGAAAGTGAGATGAGCCGCGGATCAGAATGGGGACGTTGGGACTTGCATGTACATACAAAAAGTACAGCTAAAAATGACCAATTTGGGAGTATATCTTTTGAAGACTACTGTATTCAGCTTTTCAAAAAAGCCTTAGAACGAGATATAAAAACCATTGGTATCACGGACTACTTTAGTATTGAAAATTACAAAAAGGTAAAAAAATTTCAAGATGAGATTAATGATCAAGCTCAATTTAATGATGATGAAAAAAAATTAATTTCTAAAATTTTAATACTTCCTAATATGGAGTTACGAATCTCCCCATCCACGGGTGCAGGCAGTTTAATAAACTTACATCTAATCTTTAATCCATCAAAAATTGAAGCTATTGAAAATCAAATTTTAAACCATATACAGATGGTTCATGGTAATGGAAACAAGTACCAGCTTAATGAATATGGGCTAAAGAGCTTGGGTCGCTTATATCTTTCAGAAGATCAGCTAAATGACCAAAATCTTGCTTTAAAGAAAGGGGTTGAGCAATTCTGTATTCCACACACTGAATTAATTGAAGTTTTTGAAGCGAATAATAATCTAAGGAGTGAAATACTTGTCTTTGTTGCAAATGGAGATAATGATGGTGTTTCAGGATTGAAAAGTCATGAAGAAATTTTACAGCAACAACAGGCATCAGCTTTCAGCCTTAGAAACTCTATTTATCAGTTGACTGATGGACTGTTCTCTGCAAAACCTTCAGATCACAAATATTTCTTAGGTCACGGTCGAGAATCTGCTGAAGAGATAATTGCTAAATACAGATCACTTAAACCTAGTATCCATGGTAGTGATGCGCATTGTCTTGAAGATTTATTTGAACCTAAAATGAACCGTTATTGTTGGATTAAGGCTGAACCAACTTTTGAGGGTTTAAAGCAAATCATTCATGAACCTGAAAGTCGTGTTCATATCGGGCAACATTGTCCTGAAATAAAAAACTCATATGAAGTAATAGATTATATCGAGTTAAATAATACCAATGTTGCAAACGAAAAAATTTACTTTAATAGTAATTTAACTTCTATCATCGGTGGGAGATCATCAGGTAAATCCACCCTATTGCAATGTCTAGCAAATAAATTAAAACCTACTGCACTAAACACCCTAGAACAATCTCAGCATATTGATGAGCTTTGTTCAAATTTTAGAATTATTTGGCAAGATGGCAAGGAGGATTACAGTAGACCCATCGAATATTTTTACCAAGGACATATGTATTCAAAGTCAAAAGATCAAGGTATTGAAGATATAGTTAAGGACTTGATACAGCAAAAAGACAACAAGCTTTTCTCTAGATTTAAAGAACAAAATGATTTTTTACGACATGAAATTTCAGGGAAAGTATCTACTTATTTTTCAATTCTAAGCTCTTTAAGTGACTATCAATCACAATTGATACAAAAAGGTAATAAGGATGATATTCAAAATCAAGTTAATGAATTATCTATACAAATCCAAAATAATGATATTGGAAATATAACTCAAGAGGAAATGGCTGATTTTAATGCTTCGAATGAAACTTTGAAAATTCTTAATAAAAATCTTGAAGAGCTTATTACTTTTAAAGAACTGCTTAAAGATAAGCACTGTTCTGATTTCTACCAACTGTTAAACCCATTAGAACTTAATTTAAATTATGTGCTAGTACAAACACACTTTGAATCCTTTGCAAGTGAAATAGAAAAATTTACAACTACTCAATTTGAGCAATTCAAAAAGCTATCCCTAAAAACTATTTCTGATCAAATCCTAAAAGTTGAACAAGAAATTTTAGGTATCCAAAGTACCGACACATTTAAAAAAGTAGAAGTCTATCTAAAGTCTTCTGACGCTATAAAACCATTATTAGAAAGACTAAATACTGAAAAAGCTAAAATTCAAGAGATTGATGATATTTTAGAAAAAATTTCTAAATTAACAACTGCTTTAGAACGTTTAAAAACAGAGTTTCAACGTACAATTTGGTTATCAATGTCCAATGTAGCCTCTGAATTAATACAGGCTATATCATCAATTACAATCAGCCAAGATCTACAAATACTTGCAACGAATATATTTGATAAATTTAAGTTCAATGAATTTATCAAAAAAACTATTAACCAACAGCCTGAAAAAGCCAAGCTATTTGCCGAAATGCAAGTTGCTTCTCAAATAGAACTATTAGATAAATATCATGAAATAGTAGCATCCTTAGAAGAAGGAGAAATTCGTTTTAGAGGTGGTACTACTTTAGAAACATTTACGAAAGAGTTCTTCGATAATTCATGGTTTAAAATAAAATTTGACGTGATCTATGATGGTGACAACTACAATGAAATGTCACAAGGCAAAAAAGCTTTTGTAGTATTAAAAATGACTTTAGATTGTAGTGAAAGTAAGTGCCCTATCATCATCGACCAACCTGAAGATGACTTAGATAATCGAGCTATCTATTCTGAATTGGTTACTTTTCTAAAACAAAAGAAAAAGGAAAGACAAATTATTCTTGTGACTCACAACGCAAATGTTGTTGTGAATGCCGATAGTGAGCTAATCATTGTTGCTAATCAACATGGGATTCATAGCCCAAATATGAATAATCATAAGTTCCAATATAAGTTTGGCAGTATTGAATCACTAGATCATGATCCAAGTTGTTCATCCACTTTAAATCAAAAAACAATTAAGTCACATATATGCGAAATTCTTGAAGGTGGAGATAGAGCCTTTAAGTTACGAGAACAAAAATATAATTTAGCTTCCTAAATAAAAAAGACCGCCTAAGCGGTCTTTTTTATTCCTATCTCATCAAGCCACCGGAGCCAAAGTAAACAACACCTGTCCTGTTTTTACCGTTTGCCCTTTTTCAATGGTAATGGCTTCAACTTTCATGCGTTCAGGGGCAATAATTGGAATCTCGATTTTCATCGCTTCAATCACAGCAAGCGTTGCACCTTCTTCCACAATGTCACCTGATTGACATTCAATTTTCCAGATCGAACCCGGCATATGCGATTCCACCGCACAACCACCTTCCGGAATAGTCACAGTTTCACCATCATCGACTGCATCCAGACTTTCAGACACGTATTCTGCCAGTCCAGCTTCATGCCAGCGACGGCGTTCTGCTTCAAAGTTCGCTTGTTGCGTTGTCTTAAACTCGCTAATGGTGTCGGCATTGTCGGTCAGGAACTGGTTGTACTCTTTCAGATTCAATACACCTTCTTCAATACGCAGTTTCAGGCGGCCTGCCTTAAAGTCCTCACGCATTTGCATCAGTTCTTCTTCAGACACTTCATAGAACTTGATCTGGTCAAAGAAGCGTAGTAACCATGGCTTGCCTTGCTCGAAGTCGGCATTTTTACGGTAACGCGACCACATTTGCGTAGTACGACCGACGAACTGATAACCACCAGGGCCTTCCATACCGTACACGCACATATAAGCACCGCCGATCCCCACAGCATTTTCAGGGGTCCAGGTACGCGCCGGGTTATATTTGGTTGTGACTAAACGTTGACGCGGATCAAGCGGTGTTGCCACAGGTGCACCGAGGTACACGTCGCCTAGACCCATCACCAGATAGCTGGCGTTATACACCACATCTTTGACTGCCTGTTTATCTTTCAGGCCATTAATACGGCGGATAAACTCGATATTGTCCGGACACCACGGCGCATCTGGACGCACAGTTTGCATATAGCGTTCAGTTGCCAACTGGGTTTGCGAATCTTCCCAAGCAAGTGGCAGATATACCGTACGCGATGGCACTTCCATTTCAGTCACATCAGGCAATTCAGTTTCAGCCACTTGCAACAGGCGCAATAGGTCGAGCTGATCCAGCTTGATTGAATTGAAATGGATTTGCAGCGAACGGATGCCCGGTGTCAGGTCAATAATGCCCGGAATATTCTGTTTTTGTACCCATTGCATCAAGGCATGGATACGGAAACGCAGGTTCAGATCCAGCACCAGCTCGCCATATTCCACCAGCATGTAGTTATTACCCGCTGGGCGATACACCACATCTGGCGCACCATTTTCACTTTTTAAGATATCCAGCACTGCATTTTTTAGCGTAGCCAGTTCTGGGTAGAAGGATTCATTAAATGAAACTTCTTGGGTATCCAGTGCTTCGAGTTGTGCATGATATTTTTCATTCAGCAATTTGGCTTGGTGATAGCTGACTGGAACAAATTTCACTTTGTCACCGGCTTTGAGCTGACCCAGTTTCCACAGCTCAGAATTGATCACCACTGCTGGACAGACGAAACCACCCAAACTTGGGCCATCTGGACCGAGGATAATTGGCATATCACCGGTGAAATCAATCGCACCAATCGCATAAGCATTGTCATGAATATTGGATGGATGCAGACCGGCTTCACCACCATCTTCACGTGCCCATTCCGGCTTTGGACCAATCAAGCGGATACCGGTACGGCTAGAGTTAAAGTGGATCTCAAAGGTATTGGCAAAGAAGGTATCGATGTCATTTTTGGTAAAGAAGTCTGGCGCACCATGCGGACCATACATCACCGCAATTTCCCATTCATGGCTGAATGTTGGCATTTGTTCCGGTGCCAGTGTTTTGACTTCATCGCTTGTGAATGACGTGATTGGCAGCATATCGCCAATGAGTAAGTTACGGCCAGCATGCCCCCCGAACTGACCGAGGGTAAAGGTCGCTTGAGAACCTAAATATTCAGGTACATTCAGTCCGCCTTTGATACCGATATAGGTACGGCAACCTGTCGCGATCTTGCCACATTTTAAAATCTGACCTTTACGCACATTCACGGTTTGCCACATTGGCACAGCCACACCATCCAATGTCGATGGCATGTCACCACCGGCCAGTACGATTTGGCTGTCACAATGGAATTTCAGCGTTGGACCTTGCAGGGTACATTCCAGACCAGCTGTATTTGGTGCATTCCCTAAAAGCTGTTTGGCCACATTAAGAGATAATGGATCAATTGCACCGGATGGCGGTACACCGACATCCCAGTAGCCCAAACGACCAGTGACATCCTGCACCGCAGTTTGAATGCCCGCTTGCAGCACTTCAATCTTCTGGGTTTTCCACTCAAAGGTATTCAGGAAACGTGTGGTTTGCGTACCGGCTTTAAAGACATCACAGTCGATGATGTTTTGCAGATATTCCAGGTTGGTTTCGATACCCGCAACTTGAGTTTTTGCCAGTGTATCAGTCATTGCCTGAATCGCGGCTTCTCGGTCATCTGCTGTGACAATGATTTTAGCAATCATTGGATCATAGAAAGATGATACATTCGATCCGGTTTCCACCCAGGTTTCGTTACGTGCATTATCATCAAACTCGACATAAGTCAGCAGACCGGCACTTGGCTGGAAGTTCTTGATCGGGTCTTCGGCATAGAGACGTACCTGAATCGAATGACCTTTGGATTCCAGTTGCCCGGTTGGTGCAGCCCAGTCACCGCTGGCAAGTGTCACCATCCATTCTACCAGGTCCACACCAAAGACTTGCTCCGTCACACCGTGTTCGACTTGAAGACGGGTATTCACTTCAAGAAAGTAGAATTCCTGGGTGTCGGTATCCATCACGAATTCAACCGTACCGGCAGAACGGTAATTCACTGACTCCATCAGCTGAATCGCGACATTCTGGATATAGGCACGTTGCTCATCGCTAATGTGCGGTGCTGGCGTTTCCTCGATCACTTTCTGGTTACGGCGTTGTACCGAACAATCGCGTTCACCAAGAGCAATTACCTTGCCTTGGCCATCACCAAAAATCTGCACTTCAATGTGACGGGCATTTTGTACAAATTTTTCCAGGTACAGACCGGCATCTTTGAAGTTGGCTTGTGCTAAATATGAAACTGTTGCATAGGCATCTTTCAGCTCAGCTTCGTTCCAGACCAGACGCATGCCGATACCGCCACCACCCGCAGTACTTTTCAGCATGACTGGGTAACCGATACGCGCCGCTTCTGTCAGTGCTTCAGCTTCATCTGCCAGTAATTGACTGCCTGGCAGTAATGGTACGTTAGCCTGAATTGCCAGCTCACGCGCTGTATGTTTTAAACCGAAAGCACGCATTTGTGCCGAGTTTGGACCAATGAAAGCAATGCCTTGTGCTTCACACAGGTCGCAGAATTCAGCATTTTCAGACAGGAAACCATAGCCCGGATGGATCGCCTGTGCGCCGGTTTGTTTGGCGACTTCCAGAATTTTTTCGACATTCAGGTAGCTTTGGCTGGCTGGTGCTTCACCGATATAGACCGCTTCATCCGCTAAAGTCACATGGAGTGAATCACGATCAGCTTCTGAATAGACTGCTACAGATTGAATCCCGAGTTTTTTCAGGGTACGGATCACGCGGCAGGCAATCGCGCCACGGTTGGCAATCAGAACTTTATTAAACATGACTTAAGCCTCCTCGCCTTCACGCACAACTAGCTGGATTTGTGTCGGGTTATAGGCATTACATGGGTTATTCAATTGCGGACAGTTCGAGATCAGTACGATCAGATCCATTTCTGCCTTGATTTCCACATACTTGCCCGGTGCCGAAATACCATCATCAAATTTCAGGTGACCATCAGCCGTTACTGGCACATTCATAAAGAAGTTGATGTTTGGACCGATGTGACGCACGTTTAAGCCATGTTTTTTCGCTACCGGATGTTTTGCCAGTGCATACATAAAGTTGTTGCGGCAGCTGTGCATTGGGTATTTGTCATGTGCATAACGGACCGTGTTACTTTCACATGAACATGCACCACCTAAAGTGTCATGACGGCCGCAGTTATCATCATTGATCACGGCAATGGCACGGCCAAAGTTACTATATAAAGAGGTACCTTTTTCCAGATAAATCTGCTGGTTTATCGCCAAGGTATCGGTTGCGCTATAACGCTCTTCTGGATTTTCAGCCGAGATAAATAAGGTATCAACAGCCTGATTCCCTTCCAGATCGATGATGCGGAAATACTGGCCTTTTTTGACTTCGCACATCCATGCTTCACCGGCAGGACAGATTTCGCTAAGCACGGTTTTTTCGAATTGTTGTAGAGCTGTCATGGTAATTCTCCTGCCTTAAACGTTAGAAAGTGCGTAGTAACGTGCGTTATTCTGGAATGCACGTTGGTTCTGTGGACAGGAGTCACGACAGATATCGGTTTCACCTAAGCAGTTGGCTTTAAACAGAGACAATCGAATATCAGCCGGTTGATATTCAGCACTGTTATCTAGACCATGCGGTGCAGCGGACAGGAACACCAGACAATCCATTTCAAAACGCAGTTCAATCACTTGATCAGTATTGTCTGAAGGCATATAAGACAATGCACCCGCATCATTCGGAGTGACTTTCGAGAACAGGTTGACGGTCGCACTCAGGTCAGTCTGACCGAGTGAGAATTTAGATAATTCAACTAACAGACCATCTAAACCGCTTTGGTACATGTCATTGCGGGCATCCTGGAAGCTACGGATGCCAAACTGTTTTTCAATCTGTTCAGGGCGGGATGGACTACAGAAAGTATCGTTCCAGCCAGCTTCATCTTTAACGATGGATGCCATTACACGACCCAGATCGGAATACAGCACATTTCCTGCTGTCAGGTATGCGGTATGCTGGCCTTTCAGGCTGTCTGGCATATTGTAACGTTCCAGTTTATCTTCAGCATTGACACAGAACAGGGATACGTTTGCATTGGCACCCAGTGCCTTGAATTGCAGAACCGCACCTTTTTGAATGCGTCCGGACCAATGATGCCCTCCCGGCAGGATTTCAGTCCAAAGTGTTTGATTGTTATGGTACTTATTGTCTATTGCGCCCATTTGCATGACCTCTCTAAGGTTTTTGTTCCAACCTCCCGGGCTTTTATCCCTCCGTGTAGCTCAAATCGAGCCGTGAACTCTCGGTCTCAGGCGCAGTTTTTGAAAAACTGCCGGAACCCTAGATCACTTTATGATGCTTAGATAAATGCAAATGCTGTGCCAGTTTAGTATTACGATTTTTATTATTAGTAATACTTAAAATGCTCAAAATAAGTTCGTTTTAGGAATTTATTGATAAATACAGACTGGATGTGCACCCAAACTGGACTTTTTATCTCTATCCAAAAACGGGATAATGGCGGAGGAAGAAAAATGGGTGTGTCATGTTTAAAGATAAAAAGCTGGTGTGTTTTGACCTGGATGGAACCTTGATTGACTCAGTGGGAATCTGGAACCAGGTCGATGCTGCCCTGATTCAGGAATTGTCGGGGATCGAAGTCGGTCTGGATCAGATTCAGCAACAGCGTGACCTGCAACTGAAAGCCTTTAGACATATGCCCGATCCCTATCTGGAATATTGTGGCTATTTAAAAGACCTATATGGTTTCAAGCCAAGCAAGGAAGAGGTTAAAAATCGCCGTTATCATATTTCACGGCATTTTCTGGATCATGTGATAGAACTCAAACCGCAAGCTGAGCTGCTGATTCAAGCCTTAAAACAGCAAGGGATACAATTGGCACTCACGACTACCACCAGCTTATTCAATGTGCAGCGTTATCAGGATAATAACCAGAAGATTAATCAGAAAATAAGTTTTGATGATGATTTTGCGATTATTTTGACTCGTGAAAATGTCGAGAATATCAAACCACATCCAGAAATGTATTTAAATGCGCTCCAGCATTTTGAAATTGAAGCCAAAGATTGCCTGATTATTGAAGACTCTTTAATTGGGGTGGAAGCTGCCAACAATGCGGGGATTGATGTAGTGGCAATTTACGACCAGTATTCTGCGCATGAAATGGACCTGATCAAAGCCAAGGCAGATTATTTTGTAGAAGATTTTGCTGGTCTCATAAAATTGGTGAACTAAAAAAATGCCATGAATCCTTCCTAATCATGGCATTTTTCGTGTTATCTCTGAATTGATTAGATTAGAGCATTATTTGGCTTTTTTATAAACGGAGCCTGAACCGACCAGATTGCCAGTTTTTGCGTCAATTGCGAAATCAACGACACCTGCACCTGAATTAATCTGAAGCAGACCATTATCAGCGACTGAAGCTGGCATCGGATTTTTCTTGTCGGTTTTGCCGCTTTCTTTGTCTTTAATGGTATTGGTAATGAAATAGTTTTCACCATTTTTGGAAATCACCAGGATATTTTCCAATTTTGGGTTTTCCAGTGTATTTTTCCAGTTCCCCTGATAATCTGGTGCTGGGGTTTCCGGGGTATTACACGCGGTTAACAGCAATAAAAGTGAGATGCCTGAAAAATATTTAAGATATTTCAAAACTGAGACCTTGAATGATAGAACGCGGCCATTATAAAAAGAACCTCCTTGAGGTAAACGCTTAGCTTGTAGGCGAAGCGTTTCTGCGGTAGTAAATCTGTCCCGCCTTCGTCATTTTTTGAAAATCATCTTCATATTTCATTCATAAATTCGTGTGAATTGACCACTTTTTAACAGATAAAAAAATCCTCAATAGACCATCCAAATCTATTGAGGAGTACCAAACTGGATAATAGAGAAACCTTAAAAAATTAATTTACAAGTTTGGATTTAAAGTAACGAAACACCGATTTAACTGCATGAGTTTTTTCTGCAATTTGCTGATTCCATTCATTTGGTAGTGAGCATTTCGCCAGTCTGACCCATACAGTCGAGAACTGTTTTATAAAGCTGGCCTCGTTATAGTGAATCCCATACTCAGCACATAAGGCTTTGATTTTTGGTGCTACTTCGGCATAACGGTTTGCTGGCATATCTGGGAACAGATGATGCTCAATCTGATGGCTTAAATTACCACTCAGAATATGCAACCAGTTCGCCCCACTGAAGTTGCTCGAACCACGGATCTGACGCAGATACCATTCCGCACGGGTTTCATTGTCGGTATTGTCCATTTCAAAGGTTTCTGCATCTTCAGTGAAATGTCCATTGAAGATCACCGCAGACGCCCAGAGGCTACGAATCACATTGGCAACCGCATTCCCGGTAAATACTGGAATCGCATTTGGACCGGCAATCAGTGGGAAAAATACATAATCTTTTAGGACCTGACGACGCATTTTTTTGCGTAAAGGTGCCGCTTCTTCCCAGACCTGTTTCCAGGTTTTGGTTTTATAGGCAATTACATCTTCCAGATGCAAACGCTGTACACCCACATACCATTCAAAGAACACCATCAACTGAATGGTTAAAGGAATATTCCAGATAAAACGTAGTTCCCACGGCTGAGATTCACTGACACGGATCAGACCATAACCGACATCGTGATCCATACCGACAATATTGGTATACGTGTGGTGAATATAGTTATGCGTGTATTTCCAGTCATCCCCAGTGGAAATAGTATCCCAATCATAAGTCGAACCATTCAAACTCGGGTCATTCATCCAGTCGAACTGGCCGTGCATCACGTTATGACCAAGTTCCATATTTTCCACGATTTTCGAGATACCCAATAAGCCTGTGCCCGTTAACCAGACTGGCGGCAACCAGCCTGCAAACATCAACATGCCGCGGGAAGCAATCTCGCTATAACGTACAAAATTACGGATTTTATAAATATATTCTGCGTCTTTTTCGCCCAAATCTTCCATTACTTCACGGCGGATAGCATCAACCTTGGCACCGAATTCTTCAACCTGTTCCGGGCTTAGAAATTGAGATTTACTATGTTTTTTAAAATCAATTTGCATATTCATGGGAGCACCTTCTTATTCGTTTAGTAATGGTTGAAATAGCTTATAAATTAATCACCACAGGACTGACGGCCTGTGAAATACAAAGTTTAATTGGAATATTGTTGCCGTGGTCGATCTCACCTGTCAGCATGTTTTTAACTGAACCGCTGACTTTGGTACAGGAGCAAGTATTACAAATGCCCATACGGCAACCATGCGCTGGACGAAGACCCGCCTGCTCTGCACTTTCCAGCAGATTAGATTCTGCCTGGAATTCCTGCTGCGATCTTAAAAACTGTACAGGCTGGGCTTTCACTTTTTCATCCATCGCAATCTGGAAATATTCAGAATGGAAACTGGATTTCACCGCCAGTTTATCGGCAATTTTGAGTGCAGTTTTCATCATTCCCGCTGAACCACAGGCATAGATTTCACGCTGTTCAAAGTCTGGTACCAGCTTGTTTAGCAATTGCTGACTCAGATGTTGCTTATGCTCGACTGTATTAAAATGATGATATTTCAGATGAGGATGCATTAACGCCAAGGTTTTGATCTCGGCATGAAATGCATCATCACGGGTGAAATAGATCAGATCAATCGGATGCTGAAATTGCACGACTGCTTTTTGCAATAAGGAATAAATTGCTGTAATGCCACTGCCTGATGCCAGAAACAGAATCGGTTTAGGAGAGTTTAATAAGGTAAATTCGCCCTGTGGCTGAGACAGCTCGACCACTGCACCCAGTTGCAATAAAGTTAAGGCACGTGACACTTTACCTTGCTGCTTGACTGCAATAATCACATCACCATTTTTTAAAATGGTCACGATAGAATAATGACGTTGATGACGAACTCCATCTAGACGCAGAGTCACCGCGATATTTTGACCGGCCTGAAATGACCCACGGTTAAAGTTATAATTTGGACGTAACTGGATTTTGAAAAAGTCTGGGCTAACCGCCTGAATATTCACGACCGATGCTTTGACTTTTTTGAGTGCCCAGGTTGGATGGATTTTTTCACCAACAAAATCAATGAAATCTTCACGAATCCAATGCGGCTTGTAGGTTGTCATACTTGTCATTTTTATCCCCTCTATTCCGCAGACAGCATTAATGTACAACTGTCTATTTATTATGTAGTCCAGAATAAAGAATTTTGAAGCTCACACCATGTCAATGTAGGTCAAATTATGTGCTTAGAAACCATAGTTGGACTTTTTGTAAGACAATCCTAGCCAGAAAGTGCTGTTAAAACTGTATGAACTGAATAAATTGCTTTTTTGGTCTGTATATTTTTAGCAAAAACATATAAAAAAACTGACCTCTATATAAGAGATCAGTTTCTGTTTTAAATATTCGGTGAGTTAAAAAGGCAAAATTTTACCTTTTAAAGAAATAGCTTAACCTACGGCCTGTTCCAGCAAGATAGAGCCATAAAGTTCACGCAGGTCTTTTTTCAGCATCTTGCCGGTTCCACTTAACGGAATAGAATCTACAAAGATCACGCGATCCGGAATTTGCCATTTAGCGACCTTGTCCGCATAGTAATCCAGCATTTCAGCTTCACTCACATGACTCTCTGGCTTTTTAATCGCAATCAGAACGGGACGCTCATCCCATTTAGGATGCTGTGCCGCAATCACGGCAGCCATGGCAATTTCAGGATGTCCCATCGCCATATTTTCAAGATCGACTGAAGAGATCCATTCACCGCCTGATTTGATCAGATCTTTGGAGCGATCACACAGCTTCATAAAGCCATCTTTATTTAAGGTAGCAATATCTCCGGTATCAAACCATCCATCTGCTGTGAGCGTAGATTCTTCCTTGCCAAAATAATGATCAATGATCCAGTGCCCTTTAATCTGCAGATTGCCTATGGTTTCACCATCCCGGGCAATTTCCTGGGTTCCTTTTTCTTCATCGGTTAAACGTAAATCAACGCCAAACGGTGGACGACCTTGAGACAAGCGAATCTGCATTTTTTCTTCATCCGCTAGATCAAGATGTTTGGTTTTTAGCTGATTGGCACTACCAAGTGGACTGGTTTCAGTCATCCCCCAAGCATGAATGGTTTCACAGTTAAACTGCTCTTTAAAGGTTTTCAGCATAGCCGGTGGACAGGCAGAACCACCGACCACATTCCGTTTCAGGCTTTCCAGTTTTGAACCACTTTGCTGGGCAGCCGCAATCAGCCCTTGCCAGATCGTTGGAACACCTAAAGCCACAGATACTTTATACGTATCAATCAGATTGACCAGACTGGCTCCATCCAGGCCCAGCCCCGGCAACACCAAAGTACAACCGACCATGGCAGCGGCATATGGGGTTCCCCAGGCATTGACATGGAACATTGGCACCACCGGCAGCATGATGTCACGCGCTGCCACATTCAGGGAATCCGGCATGATGATGGCATAACTATGCAACACTGTTGAGCGATGGCTATATAAAACCCCTTTCGGATTTCCAGTCGTACCGGAGGTATAACACAGTGAACTCGCTGTATTTTCATCCAGTTCAGGCCAGTCAAATTCTGCAGATTGCAGGGCAAGCAAATCATCATAAAACTGAACTTCCGGAATGGCTTCACAAATCGACGAATCTTCAGCATCCAGACAAATATACTGTTCTACAGTTTTTAATAACGGTTTGACGGCTTTAATTAAAGGTGCAAAGGTTTTATCAAACAGCAGTACCCGATCGGCAGCGTCATTGATAATAAATACCAGCTGTTCCGGAAATAAACGCGGGTTGATGGTGTGGCAAACCAGTCCACTTCCCGAAATGGCATACCATGATTCTAGATGTCGATGATTATTCCAGGCAATGGTCGCAACCCGATCGCCGAGTGTCAGACCGAATTGCTGTAATACATTGGCAAAACGTTTCGAGTTTTCCCGGATTTCTCCCCAATTGGTCTTTTTAATGCTGGTATCGGTATTTTTAGAAATGATCTCGGTATCGGCATGATAACGACCGGCATGTTCAATCATGCTGCTGATCAGTAAGGGCTGGAACATCATATTTCCGAGCATGCTTCACTCCTTTATCCTTGTTGTTTGTCCATCTGCTATATCGTTGTTATTTCTGTATGATGCGCTGGCGAAAAGCCTGTATTCATTTTTATCATCAAACAGTCTGAATCTAGCAAGGAAATCTGACTTTGTGAGTGTCAAATTGTGACAAAGTCATAGAGTGGATGCAGAAAAAGTAGAAAATAAAACTGGTAATGTGTGGCATAAAAAAGCCCCAATTTAGATTGGGGCGATGATAGTGTTCAGGGAGAAGAGAATTTTAAAAGCCGCTCATCATAATTTTGTCTGCATTTACTACAAAGATAACGCCGAGGCAGAATAAACCGGCATAAAGTGCAAACCAGAGAATCATCTTCTTGAATGCTGCATCAGAAATACTGCTATCCGCATATTTTGGTGCTTTGTTGTCTTCTGAATTCATATGATCACCCATAGGTTGGTCTGGCGTTATGAGTTTTATTATCAGCAGACCTAAATCAGCTGTATAGATACAATATTTATTTAAAATAAGGCGGATTCAAGCAGCAAGTG
>NZ_DDLD01000039.1:0-22052 GCF_002339435.1 Acinetobacter sp. UBA2581
ATGTCGAACTCAGGTTAATATAGTGTGGATTGAACCAGAAGAATTGAAATAACAGTAAGCCAAATAAGAACAGGTTTAGGCTGGTCCAGCCTAAATAATAAAGCGGGCCTTTATTGTGCTGCTTGTCTGCCTGATCATCCCAGTTCATGCTAGGCAGTACAGCAATCGGTTCAGTACTGAAATAATTCAGGTTGTTCAGATAGGTTTTCAGATCAATATTGGAGTTTTCAACTTTTTCATCAAAGATGTTCAGTAAATAGTGCTGATCTGAAGAATTAGCTGAAGAAGTAGATTCGGTGAGGTTTCTATTAATATAAGAAACATGACTTGGCGTATGGGTAAGGGCGACCGAATTCTGTGCTTCGGTCACCAGATGCGATAAAGCATTAAAGGTCGTACTACATTTTGGGCAGCAAACCATGCCTTGGGCAATGGTTAATTGCGCAACCGTAACTTTATAGGTTGTAGAGCAGGTCGGGCAGTGGGTTCGCTTGTCACTCATAAATGTTTATAGACTCTTTAATTCTTATGGCGTTTCCCCGAGATACGGCACCAGTGTTCATCGCGTTTTTCTACTTCTAATATATCAAAATGTTTTGAGTAAATACTAGTAACATCAGTAACTTGCTCTTCGATAACACCTGCGAGTGCGAACTCTGCCTCAGGTTTGACCAATTCTGCGAACTCAGGCTCAAGCATCATAAGTGGGCCAGCCAGAATATTAGCAACAAATACATCTGCTTTCTGCTCGCCAAGCTCTGCATTGAACTCTTCCGGTAAACCAACATAAAGTCGATCCAATACGCCATTCAGTTCAGCATTCTGTTTGGTGGCTAAAACAGCTTGTGGGTCAATATCAGTTGCATAGGCATATTTGGCACCGAGTAACAGGGCCGCGACAGCCAGAATACCTGAACCACAGCCATAATCGATCACGATCTTGTCTTTTACATCGGTTTTGCCCAGCCATTGCAGGCAAAGGAAAGTAGATGCATGGTTACCTGTACCAAAAGCCAAACCTGGATCAAGCTTGATATTCACTGCATCTGCTTCAGGCGCTTGCATCCATTCTGGAACAATCCAGAATTTTTCAGAAATCTGGATTGGCTCGTAGGCATCCATCCAGGTGCGTTCCCAAGCTTGATCTTCCAGGAATTCATGCCGGATCGGTGCTTCAGGTAGTTGTGCGCGAATAAAGGTTTCCAATGCAGCTACATCGATTTCTTCTTCGTCATCTTCCTGAGCATAGATGCCAGTCACGATCACTTTATTCCAGAGTGGTGTTTCACCTGGAAGTGGTTCCAGCAAATCCTGGTTTTCAGCATCATCCAGAGTGACACTTACGGCGCCCAGTGAGCTAAGTAATGTTTCAGTAAAATCTACCTGAGCTTGATCAACTGTAATATGAATTTGTAACCACTTCACAGAAATAACCTTTATACATTTTTTCAAAAAGCTATTGTAACGGAAGTTCGGCTTGAAGGTATGATCTTCTTGAGACGGAGTTAAATAAAAAGGATGCTTTCGCATTCTTTTTATGAAAACCGGTTAAAACGCATTTTCCTGAGTGGGAGAAATGCTAGGACCTGCAGTTACTGGAGCAAAGCGATTCAGTAATAATCCAAAAATAGCCGCGAAGATATACATGAAGATGGAATAGACCGCAGCAGGCATGGTAACCACAGTGCTGGACATGACAGTAAGTGCAATGGTCATGGCGAGCGTACTGTTATGGATACCGATCTCGAAGGCACTGGCACGTGCCTGAGCATAATTGATGTTCATTAGTCGTGGAACAAAATAGCCAATCATTAAGCTGAAGAGACAGAACAGGGCGGTTGCTAAACCCACCTGAGTCAGATATTCGGCAATATTGGCGCGTTCACTATAAATTGCTCCGGCAATAATCAGCACCAGAAAGAGGACTGCAAAAATGCGAAGAGGCTTGTTTAACTTTACTGTAAGTGCAGGCGCATAATGACGAATCAACATGCCAATCGCGACTGGTATAATAATGATACCAAACACTTGCAGAATCTTTCCGAACTGCAAGCTGATCTGCTGACTGTCCTGCATAAAATGCATGATCGAGAAATTCATGATTAAAGGTAAGGTAAATGCAGCAACCACCGAATTGATCGCAGTCAAGGTAATATTAAGCGCCAAATCACCTTTAAATAGATAGCTGAACAGATTTGCGGTACTGCCACCTGGCGATGCGGCCAGCAACATCAGACCAACAGCGAGTAAAGGTGGTAAAGCCAGAACTTTACATAGAATGAAAGCAATGCTTACCAGCAGAATTAATTGACAAAACAAGGCAACCAGCACTGCTTTAGGGTGCTGGCTTACCCGGGCAAAATCTTTGAGCGTGAGTTCGAGTCCTAATCCCACCATGATGATGGCGAGTGCGAGGGGGAGGAATATTGTTATGATGCCAGAGTCCATCTGCATGCTCCTTATAGAAATTTATTTTAATAGTTTTAAATTTTCTATAAAAAGCATACAGCTTAAGCAGGCATTTGACTTAGGAAGTTACAAATCTGATAAACGACTCTTGCCACTATAGCTAAGCTTTTGCTGACTAATCATAAAACCAAAAATACCGGCAAAAACGTACATGACAATTGAATAAATACCCGCAGGGATGGCAATGGTGACATTATTGAGGACAGAAATCGCAATCGTCATTGATACAGTTGTGTTGTGAATGCCGACTTCAAAGGTACAGGCGCGTGCCATCTTGTCTGGGATATCCATTAATAAAGGTAGGCAATAACCGAGAAACAGGCTGGAAAAACATAATATGGAAGTAGCAATCCCGATACTGGCAAAATATTCGATGATGTTAAAGCGCTCTTGGAAAATGGCATAAATCAAGAGCATGCTTAAAAAAGCGATAGATAGAAACCGCATTGGCATATGTACAATATCTGAAAGGTTTGGAAATTTTGCCCGAATTAGCATGCCGATCACAACCGGAATCAGCGTAATCAGAAAAACCTGAGCCATTTTTTCAAGCGGTAAGCCGATGCCGGTATCCTGTCCTATAAAATAGTACAGGGACAGGTTCATAATAAAAGGTAAGGTGAAAATAGAAATAATCGTATTGATGGCGGTTAACGTGATATTAAGCGCCACATCACCTTTATAAAGATAGCTCAGCAGATTGGCAGTGGCACCTCCTGGAGAGGCAGCTAGCAGCATCATGCCTACAGCAAGCAATGGTGGCAGATCCAGTACCAGACAGATTAAAAAGGTTAAACCGGTTAAAATGACCAGTTGTGAGAATAAGACAATAAAAATCACCTTGGGATAACGACTAACATGCAGAAAATCCTTGACTGTTAACTGTAGTCCTAACCCCATCATCGTAATTGCCAAAGTAATCGGCAAAAACAAACTAAAAAACCCCGAATCCATGAAGTTTCCTTTTTATTATTCATTTTTTAGGTATGTTTTGAGTTTAGCGTAGATGAATAAATAAGCAATATAAAAACGGGTAAAATTTATGCATTTTACCCGTTAAGTTTCTGATTAAAAATATATTTAATCAGCTATATAGTGATTTACATCCCTGATTGAGATGGGGTTTGAGGCTGAGTTTGCATTTGTGACTGTGGACGTGGAGGGGTAAAGCCTAATGCACATTTACCATTGACCTGAGTGCCATTAATGGTTGCTGAAGTTTTGCCGCCTGAACTACAAGATGTATAAAGTTCAGGTTCATCGCCTTTGATATTGGTTGGTGATGAAGGGAAGAACTGTTGCTGGCAGGTACCATTCCAGATAATGCCGCGGTAAGCAAAACTTACAGGAGCGCCCTCTGATTTACCTTTACAAACTTGCTGGTATTTTTGGGCATTATAAACCTTCTCGACTTTATCATTTGCTGAGGCTGCAAATGGAGCGAAACATAGACCGCAGAGCGCTGTTGCTAGGAAAATATTCTTATTCATCATGTATACCTTTGTTTGTAATGTGACCACTTTATAGATTAAAAACTAATCAATATTAAACAATATGAGTCGGGTAACTTTTTGAGTTTAGATGTTTAATTTATATAGTAAGTATGCAAAGTTTAATTACATTGCTTTATTGGCTGGCAGAGTAAATTCCGAAGGATAAATTCAAGTGATTTTGTCAACTTTGGAAGGAAGTTTGCTATAATGTTCAGCTATCCTTTTTCTATCTCTCTATTTACCACTATGCACTATCCTAAAGTATACGATGTCATTGTTATCGGTGGCGGTCACGCAGGTACGGAAGCAGCACTGGCTGCAGCACGTATGGGTCGACAGACATTACTCTTAACTCATAACATTGAGACTTTAGGGCAGATGAGCTGTAACCCGGCCATTGGCGGGATCGGTAAATCACATTTAGTGCGTGAAATTGATGCCTTGGGCGGTGCAATGGCACTGGCTGCCGATAAAGGCGGTATTCAATTCCGTATTCTGAATTCACGTAAAGGCGCAGCAGTTCGTGCAACTCGTGCGCAGGCTGACCGTGTTCGTTATAAAGCGGCGATTCGTGAGACTTTAGAAAATCAAGCGAATCTGGATATCTTTCAGCAAGCAGCAGATGACCTGATTGTTGAAGGCGATACTGTTAAAGGTGTCGTGACCCAAATGGGTATTCGCTTTGATGCGAAAACTGTGGTGCTAACTGCAGGTACATTCTTGGGTGGTGTGATTCATATCGGTCTTAACAATGCTTCAGGTGGTCGTGCTGGCGATCCTCCTTCAATTTCATTGGCACATCGTTTACGTGAGTTAAACTTACCTGTAGGTCGTTTAAAAACGGGTACACCGCCACGTATTGATGCACGTTCAGTCGACTTCTCTGTCATGACACCGCAGCCGGGTGATTTCCCGTCTCCAACCATGTCATTTATGGGTGATGTGTCTATGCACCCTGAACAGGTGAATTGCTACATCACGCATACCAATGAACGTACCCATGAGATCATTCGTGGCGGTTTAGACCGTTCACCGATGTACACTGGTGTGATTGAAGGTGTAGGTCCACGTTACTGTCCATCAATTGAAGATAAAATTCATAAATTTGCTGATAAAGACTCCCATCAGGTCTTCCTTGAACCAGAAGGCCTGGATACACATGAGCTTTATCCAAATGGTATTTCGACTTCATTGCCATTTGACGTACAGTTTGAACTGGTACGCTCAATCCGTGGTATGGAAAATGCGCACATTCTTCGTCCGGGTTATGCAATTGAATACGATTATTTCAACCCTCAAGCGTTGAAGTTCACTTTGGAAACCAAAGCGATCAATAACCTGTACTTTGCTGGTCAAATCAACGGTACAACAGGTTATGAAGAAGCGGGTGCTCAAGGCTTGCTTGCAGGCTTGAACGCAGCACGTCGCGCTTGGGATCAGGAACAATGGACACCGAAACGTGATGAGGCGTACATGGGTGTACTGGTTGATGACTTGATCACACTAGGTACTAAAGAACCGTACCGTATGTTCACTTCACGTGCGGAATACCGTTTGATGCTACGTGAAGACAATGCGGATCAACGTTTAACACCGATCGGTCGTGAAATGGGTCTGGTAGATGACGAACGTTGGGCAGCTTACTGTGAAAAAATGGAAGCTGTAGAGAAAGAAACAGGTCGTCTGCAACACCTTTGGGCTGCGCCAAACAATCCAATGGGTAAAAAATTCGTTGAGATGACTGGTGCGGATCTTTCTAAAGAGTGTTCTGCGATTGATCTGCTCAAGCGTCCAAACATCACATTCTCTCAAATTGCAGAGCTCACAGGTTCTGAAGTTTCACCACAAGTCGGTGATCAAATTGAAATTGCGGTGAAATACGAAGGTTATATCAACCGTCAGCATCAAGACGTTGCGCAAATGAAACGTCTGGAAGAAACTCGTATTCCTGCTGATTTTGATTATGATGTTGTTTCTGGCCTTTCTCGTGAAATTACCTTGAAGCTGAAAGATATTCGTCCTGAAACACTGGCTCAGGCAAGCCGTATTCCAGGTGTAACACCAGCAGCAGTTCAATTGTTGATGATCACTATTCGTAAGAATGCTCAAGCGAAAAAATCTGCTTAAGATCATGAAGTAATAGAAAACCCGCTAAGTGCGGGTTTTCTATTGTGGAATAGAACTGTTGTTTTAAAATTTACCTCTCCCTGATCCTTTCCTAAAAGGAGAGGGAAAGATCTGTTTATAATAATTAGATTTCATATTCAATCGTTTGTTAAAATAATGAAAGTCCTGATTTTAGATATTAAAGATGCCATATCAACTTGTAGAACTCGACATCCAAGCCACTGACAATATCGCTTGCCCATATTGCCATCAAGAAATTATTAACTGGCAAGAAGAACAGTATGTTCAACCCTGTGAACATACCTTATTTATTGCCATGGATATCGGTTTTGAATACATCACCGATGAATTTGAGCAAACTATGCGAAAAACAGTGGATGAACTGCATGCTAATGATGATGTTGTAAACATGTTCGAGGAAATCACCACAAGTACTTATCCGAATTATCTGATTTTAAAGTCAGATTTAGGTGCAGCAGGTTATTCGCGTTATATCGGTTTAACAGTGTAGGAATCTCATTACTATACATAAGCAATAAAAAAGCACCCAAGGGTGCTTTTTTAATTTCAGGCTTGGCCTTCGACTTCTTCGACTTCATCATCGTCCGCACTGTCCATGCCGAGTTCTTTCAACTTACGGGTGAGGGTATTACGTCCCCAACCTAATAGTTCGGCTGCATGACGCTTACGACCACGGGTTTGTTGTAGTGCAGCATTGATGAGTGTGCGTTCAAACATTGGTGTAGCCACATCTAACAGCTTCATTTCGCCGTTTTTCAGTTTCTGGATTGCCCATTGACCCAGTAATTCATCCCAGTGATGCGGCGCAATTTGATTCAGGTTTGGAATTGGAGCACCCGGATCTTGCTGCTGAATTGGAATCTGTTTTAATTCAGGTGGCAGATCTTCTGGATAAACTTCACGGCCTGTGATCATCACGGTTAGCCAGCGACAGGTATTTTCAAGCTGACGCACATTACCTTGCCAAGGCAGCTTCTGCATATATTCCTGAGTTTCAGGACGTAAGATTTTAGGATTTACACCCAGTTCTTTACCTGCACGCGCCAGGAAGTGCTGTGCCAGCATTGGAATATCTTCAGAGCGATGTGCCAGTTTAGGAATATGAATACGAATCACATTTAAACGGTGGTACAAGTCTTCACGGAAGCGGCCGTCATGTACCAGCTTTTCCAAGTCCTGATGCGTTGCAGCGACAATACGTACATCAACTTTAACCGGAATGTGACCACCAACGCGATAGAATTCACCATCAGCTAGGACACGTAACAAACGCGTTTGTGTTTCAAAAGGCATGTCACCAATTTCATCCAGGAACAGCGTACCGCCGTTGGCCTGTTCAAAACGGCCTTGACGCTGTGTATTTGCACCGGTAAAAGCACCTTTTTCATGGCCAAACAATTCAGTCTCAATCAGGTCTTTTGGAATTGCAGCCATGTTCAGTGCAATAAACGGTTTATTGCTACGTGGTGAATGGCGATGCAGGGCATGCGCAACCAGTTCTTTACCTGTACCGGATTCACCATTAATCAGCACGGTAATATGTGATTGCGATAAACGGCCAATGGCACGGAATACTTCCTGCATCGCAGGCGATTCACCAATGATCTCAGTCGATTGAATGGTTGGTGCAGATTTGGCAGATTCTTGCTGCTGTAATTTGGTGATATGTAAAATCGCACGATTGACCAGTGCCAATGCTTCATCAATATCAAATGGTTTTGGCAGGTATTCAAAAGCACCTGTTTGATAACTGGATACAGCAGATTCCAGATCCGAATGCGCCGTCATAATAATAACCGGCAAATCAGGATTGGTATTTTTCACCTTGCCTAAAAAGGTCAGACCATCAATACCTGGCATACGGATATCGGTTAGGATCACATCAGGTGCATCTATGCCCAGCTGATCAAGTGCTGACTGGGCTTCTTCAAAACTGGTAACGTCGAAACCTTCTTCTTTAAATGTTTTTTCTAGTACCCAACGCATGGCACGATCGTCATCAATCACCCATATTTTATTTCGCGACATGATCTGACTCCCAAGGTAAAAATAAGCTAAATACGGTTTTTCCTGGAACTGACTGGCATTCAATCATTCCGTTATGTTGATGCATAATATTTTGAGCAATGCTGAGACCTAGTCCGGTACCTTTGGCACGGCTGGTCACAAGCGGGTAGAACACGGCTTCGATAATATCGTCTGGAACACCAGGGCCATTATCTTCAATGTCGATTCGAACCACAGATCGGTGAATCACCCCACTAATGGTATAAAGGCGTTGAATCCGGGTTCTTAAAATGAGTTCCGGTTGATGCTCGATAAAGAAATCCTTGTTTTCTGTCATCGCCTGAACGGCATTTACGCAGATATTTAGCATGACCTGAATCAGCTGATCGCGATCTGCCAGAACTTCCGGCAGGGACAGGTCATAGTCCCGGGTAATTTTAATTTTCTTTTTAGTCTGATTCACGATCAGTGAGCGGACGCGTTCTAAAGGCTCATGCACATTGACCATTTCATAGCTTGGTAACTGGCGAGAACCGAGCATGCTATCTGCTAGATTTCTCAGGCGATCCACTTCACTAATAATAATGTCAGTGAACTCTTTATATTTTGGATCTTCAAGGCTACGTGCCAGAAGCTGGGTTGCACCACGAATGCCACCAAGTGGATTTTTAATTTCATGTGCCACGCCACGAATCAACTGACGCGCGACCTGATGCTGCTGAATATAGTTTTCTTCACGAGAGATTTTCAGCATACGGTCACGCTGATTCAGCTCGATCAGCAATAAAGGATGATTTGGCTTGCCCGCATTGAGCAGGGAAACCGTATAGTCCACATGAATGTCTTTAAAGTTAACGATGATCGTCGCCTCACGGCGAGTATAAGGTTGGCCGGTATGTAGCGTGTTATATAGAGATTCTTCAGTATTGAATTCATCTGTCGGCGCTTGCAGGATATTTAATACCGGCGTACCTGATGCGCGTAACAGGCTGACATCAAACATGGCCTCGCAGGCTGTATTTAAGTAATAAATATTTAGGTGACTATCAACCAGCATAATGGCAGTGGTCAGGTTGTCCACCAAAAGGCGATAGTCGATGGAAAGAGGCTGATCCATTAGCGGTGGTTTTCCTGTATTAAAATGGCGCAATGGCATCTTCATAAAGCAAAATAACAATTTCAAAGTTCAGATTTGAGGCAAATTAAGCAAGATGCACGCCAACTTTAAAACTCTTGTTAAAATTTTGCTGAAAAATGCACGAAATCTGACGGGGATGCCCAATCAAACTCAGGTATAACGGATTAAATTGAGGCTGTAAACCTAAAATGATTCATTTTGGTGCATAAGCTTTTATATTGAATATTTTATGGCGTTATTTTAGTGCGTGATGCAAAGAGTAGCCATTTCAACTATTTTTATGATGCGAAAAGACATACAATACGCGCATTCTAGTGGAGCGCAGATTCATGAAGTCCCCCAAAGTCGGTTTTGTATCTTTAGGTTGTCCTAAGGCATTGGTAGATTCTGAACGAATTTTAACTCAGTTAAAGACTGAAGGTTATGATGTCGCATCGGATTATGACGGTGCTGATTTAGTAGTAGTAAATACCTGTGGTTTTATTGAATCTGCAGTACAAGAGTCTTTAGATGCCATCGGTGAAGCGATGAGCGCGAATGGTCGTGTCATCGTAACAGGTTGTCTAGGAAAAGACGAAGATAAAATTCGCCAAATGCACCCGAACGTCCTGAAAGTGACAGGTGCAGCGGCCTATGAAGAAGTGATGGATGCGGTACATGAATATGTCCCTGAACCGCCAAAACACAATCCATTTATTGATCTGGTGCCTGAGCAGGGTATCCGTTTAACCCCTAAACATTATGCATACCTGAAAATTTCGGAAGGCTGTAACCATCGTTGTACCTTCTGCATCATTCCAAGTATGCGTGGTGATCTGGTATCTCGTCCAGTCGGTTCTGTGCTTGAAGAAGCTGCAGCACTGAAACGTTCAGGTGTCAAAGAAGTACTCGTGATCTCCCAAGATACTTCTGCTTATGGTGTTGATACCAAATACAAACTGGACTTCTGGAACGGTCAGCCAGTTAAAACCAAATTCTATGATATGTGTGAAGCATTGGGTCAATTGGGCATCTGGGTGCGTTTGCACTATGTTTATCCATATCCACACGTAGATGCCGTGATCGATTTGATGGCTCAAGGCAAAATCCTGCCTTATCTGGATATTCCATTCCAGCATGCCAGCCCAAGAATCCTGAAGCTGATGAAACGTCCGGCGCACAGTGAAAATACACTGGAGCGTTTAAAAGTTTGGCGTGAGAAATGTCCTGACCTAGTCATCCGTTCTACATTTGTGGTGGGTTTCCCGGGCGAAACGGAAGAAGATTTCCAGATGCTTCTGGACTGGCTGAAAGAAGCACAACTGGATCGCGTGGGCTGTTTTACTTATTCACCAGTTGAAGGTGCGACAGCGAACGATCTTCCAGATCATGTGCCGGAAGAGATCAAACAGGAACGTTATGAACGTTTCATGCAGGTTCAGCAGGAAATTTCAGCAGCGAAGCTACAAAAACGTATTGGCCAGAAAATGACGGTGCTAGTCGATGACCTGGAAGAAGAATTCCCGGTTGCTGTAGCACGCTCATATGCGGATGCGCCTGAAATTGATGGTAATGTTTTTGTTGAAGATATCGACAAAAGTTTGATTAAGGCAGGAGATTTGCTTGAAGTCGAAATCACTGATGCAGATGAATATGATTTATTTGCTAAGCTGATCTCAATCAAGTCTGCTTAAGATTTTGAATTAAAAGAATTTATATTAAATAATTTGGAGTTTTATGATGTTGGATTCTAAAAAGCCACGATTTGGTCGCATCCTGCTAAAGCTATCTGGTGAAGCACTGGCAGGGAACAAAGACATGGGTATCGATGCACAAGTGCTCGATCAGATGTCACTTTCTATTGCGCATCTCGTGGGTTTGGGTGTACAAGTCGGTATCGTCGTGGGCGGTGGTAACCTGTACCGTGGTAGCCAGTTGCAAAAAGATGGTCTGGTAGGTCGTGTAACCGGTGACCAGATGGGTATGCTGGCAACTGTCATGAACGGTCTGGCATTACGTGATGCTTTGGTACGCCGTAATATCAAAACCCGTTTGATGTCTGCATTACCGATTGGTGCAGTGGTTGAATCTTATTCTAGCCGCGATGCCATCCGTCATCTGACTCAAGGTGAAGTGTGCGTATTTGTTGCGGGTACAGGTAATCCGTTCTTTACTACGGATACAGCAGCATGCTTGCGTGGTATCGAGATTGAATCTGACCTGATCCTGAAAGCTACTAAGGTTGATGGTGTTTATAACAAAGATCCAAGCAAATACGAAGATGCCGTGAAATACGATACTTTGACATTTGATCAGGTGCTGGACGAGAAGTTGGGCGTCATGGATTTAACTGCGATCTGCTTATGTCGTGACCACAATGTGCCACTTCAAGTATTTGACATGAACAAATCTGGCGCATTGCTTTCAGTGGTGATGGGTGAAAAAGAAGGAACTCACGTCACCAATTAATGACGTGAGCTACAAAGCCCTTTATACTACCTCCTAATTTAGTAAATACATCTTTTAAGAATTAAGTAAGGAAGATCATATGATTAACGATCTTAAAAAAGACGCAGAAGAGCGTATGAACAAGTCTCTTGACTCGTTAGAACATGGTTTCGCTAAAGTTCGTACCGGACGTGCGCATCCATCAATTTTGAACGGCGTCATGGTTCCTTACTACGGCTCTGATGTGCCATTGAATCAGGTTGCCAACGTAGGCGTGGAAGATTCACGTACATTGCTGGTTCAACCATTTGAACGTTCAATGGTTGCTGCGATTGATAAGGCGATCCGTGAGTCTGATCTTGGCTTGAACCCGATTACTGCTGATGCGATCCGTGTACCGATGGCCGCATTGACTGAAGAAACTCGTCGTGACATGCAGAAAGTTGCACGTAACGAAGCTGAAAATGCCAAAGTTGCGATCCGTAACATCCGTCGTGATGTTTTAGGTGACATCAAAGCATTGTTGAAAGAAAAAGAAATTTCTGAAGATGATGAACGTCGTGCATCTGACGAAATTCAGAAAATCACAGACAAATTTGTTGCTGAAGTAGACAAACGCTTGGCTGCGAAAGAAGCTGAATTGATGAAGGTCTAATTCATCAATGACCGCTTCTGAAGAAAATTCCCGTCTTCCAAAACATGTTGCCATCATCATGGATGGTAACAATCGTTTTGCCAAAAAAAATCAGATGCAGAAAGGCGATGGACACCGTGAAGGAAAAACGGTTCTAGACCCGATTGTTGAACATTGTAGAAAAAGAAATATCCAGGCTTTAACGGTCTTTGCATTCTCTAGCGAAAACTGGAACCGTCCCCAATATGAGGTCGACTTGCTCATGAAGTTGTTGGAAGACACGATTCATGAACAGTTGCCACGTATGCAAAAATTTAATATTGCTTTACGTTTTATTGGTGATCGGTCGCGTTTATCTCCTGAATTGCAAGCATTGATGTTGCAAGCAGAACAAAGGACTGCTAATTTCGATAGTATGACGCTTACCATTGCAATCAGCTATGGTGGAATGTGGGACATGGCACAAGCTGCGAAGCAGATTGCTGCGGATGTTTTAATAAATAAATTAGATCTTGAAGCAATTGATACTGATGTGTTCGGTCAATATGTCAGTTTGAGTGACTTGCCGCCTGTTGATCTGCTGATTCGTACCGGTGGAGATTTCCGCCTGTCCAATTTCCTGCTCTGGCAGGCAGCATATGCAGAGCTGTATTTTACTGAGACCTTATGGCCAGAATTTACCGTAGAGGAATTCGATGACGCACTTGCTGTATTTGGCGGGCGCGAACGTCGTTTCGGTAAAACATCAGAGCAGATTCTTCAAGAAAGACTTGAGAATTAATACACATGTTTGAGCGGATTATAACCGCATTGGTGCTGGTTGCAGTCGTACTGAGCTGTATGTTTGCGACCAAATCACAATATCCAATGTTCGCATTGATGGTTGTGGCTGCCGGGGTGGCAGGCTATGAGTGGTTTAAACTCATGCCGCGAAAATGTAAAAATGTTATCAAGCCAGTGGCGTGGGGCTATGGTCTACTGACTGCAGCCTTATCTGCACTGGCTTTATACTATTGGGATGTGGCCTTATTATTGTGGTCAGCATCTATCCTGACCTGGTTGCTGAGTATTTACTGGGTTAAAACCTATCCTGATTATGATGGCTGGTACAATGTCAGCTTGCATGGCATCGGGATTGTGCTGGTTTCTGCTGCTGTTACAGCAATCTTCTCGGTTTGGCTAAACTCTCCATGGTGGTTAATGTACCTGTTCCTGCTGGTTTGGGGTGCAGACAGTGGCGCTTACTTTGTTGGACGCAAATTCGGCAAGAAAAAACTCGCACCAAATGTCAGCCCAAACAAGTCGGTAGAAGGTCTATACGGCGGTATTCTTACCTCCATGCTCATCGTGGTTGTCGTCGCTTCACTTTATCTGGATATGACCTGGCCAGAGCTATGTCTGTTCCTTATCCTTTCTGTTATTACCGTGTTTAGTTCAGTGCTAGGTGACTTGTTTGAATCCATGATTAAGCGTCGTGCTGGAATCAAGGATTCGGGCCGTATTTTGCCGGGTCATGGTGGTGTACTAGATCGTATTGATTCTTTGCTTGCTGCAGCTCCTATCTTTGCAACAGGCATATATGTTTTAAAACTTATTGGCGTAGATTTATAAATGTCACAAGCTGTTTGTATACTGGGTGCTACAGGTTCAATTGGTCAAAGTACTTTAAAAATTTTGCAGCAACATCCTGAAGCTTACTCGGTTTTCGCTGTGACAGCGCAAAGTCGTATTACTGAGCTGGCAGAAATCTGTCAGCAGTACCGTCCTAAAGTGGCTGTAGTGCCTGCAAATAAGGTCGATGAGCTTTCTCAGTTGCTACAAGTGCAGGGCTTATCAGATATCGAAATTCTTCAGGATGAAGCGGGCTTAATTTCAGTCGCAGAGCATGCTGATGTTGATATTGTGATGGCAGCAATAGTCGGGGCGGCAGGCCTGCTTCCTACATTGGCTGCAGTCAAAGCGGGTAAGCGTGTCCTGTTGGCCAATAAAGAAGCCTTGGTCATGTCCGGCGACATCATGATGCAAGCCGCGCGAGATTATGGTGCATTATTATTGCCTGTCGACTCTGAACATAATGCAATTTTCCAGTGCCTGCCTCAAAACTACTTTGATGCCGAACGTAATGGTCAACCTAAGCTCGGTGTTCATCAGATTTTACTGACTGCTTCTGGCGGTCCATTCCTGAACCATTCGCTTGAACAATTGCATGATGTGACACCTGCTCAAGCCTGCAAACATCCTAACTGGTCAATGGGGCAAAAGATTTCCGTAGATTCCGCTACTTTAATGAATAAGGGACTGGAACTTATCGAAGCGTGTCATTTGTTTGCAGTTCAAGAACAATTTGTTACAGTTGTTGTGCATCCACAGAGTATTATTCATTCCATGGTGCAATATGTGGATGGGTCGACATTGGCACAAATGGGCAACCCGGATATGGGCACACCAATTGCACATGCTTTGGCATGGCCGCAACGGATCAGTACCCATATCCCGGCTCTGGATATGTTTAAGCATTCACAGCTGAATTTCCAGGAACCGGATGTGGTTCGTTTTCCAGCACTGAAATTGGCGCGTCAAGCCATGAAGAGTGGTGGAATTGCGCCTACAATTTTGAATGCGGCCAATGAAATTGCAGTTGCTGCATTTTTAAATCAGCAAATCAGATTTACCCAAATTCCTCAGGTGGTTGAAACTGTCCTGAACCAGATGGACAATCAACCAGCACACGATCTGGATACTATCCTGCATGCAGATCACACAGCACGAGGTTTATCACAGCAATATGTTGTGAATAAAGGAAGTTAAGACATGAACGCCTTGTTTATTATTGCAGCCGCAATCCTATTACTCGGTCCCTTAATTGCGATTCACGAGTTTGGTCACTACATTGTGGCACGTAAACTGGGCGTTAAAGTGCTGGTCTATTCCATTGGTTTTGGGCCAACCCTTCTAAAATGGACTTCCAAAAAATCCGGTATCCAATATCAGCTTTCAGCTTTGCCTTTGGGTGGTTATGTCAAAATGCTGGACGAGCGTGAAGGCAGTGTGGCAGAAGAAGACTTGCCTAAAGCCTTTAACCGTCAGCATCCCTGGAAACGTATTGCCATCGTTGCTGCGGGTCCTCTCATTAACCTGCTTTTAGCCGTTGTTCTGTTCTGGGTACTTTTTTTACCTGCACAAGAACAGCTGAATACTCGTGTAGGCAAGGTCTTACCAAACACACCGGCAGCCGCTGTACAGATGCAGCCGGGTGACAAGATTGTCGCTGTAGATGGTGCGCAAGTCGAAACTTGGGAAAAACTGAGTTATGCCTTGGTGGATCGTGTGGGTGAAACTGGTGTGGTCTCGATTCAGGCAGACCGTGCGGGTGAAAACAAGATATTCCAGTTACCAATTCAAGACTTTCTTAAAGATCAAAGTCAGTCACCCCTTGATACACTAGGTTTCTTGCCATATCGTCCGGAAATTCCGGCTGTGGTGAGCAAACTGAGTGAAGATGGTGCAGCCATTCGTCAGGGTCTTAAAGAAGGTGACAAGATTCTGGCCATTGATGGTGTACAGATGAAAGACTGGTTCGATGTGGTACAGGTTGTACAGGCATCACCAGAAAAATTACTTAAGATAGATGTATTACGTGGTAATCAGGTCGTGCATCTTCAAGTCATGCCGCAAGGAAAACGTGACAATATGGGGAATGTAACCGGTATGCTCGGAGTTCAAAGTGATCCGGGTAAGGTGACAATTCCTGCTGAATATAAACAGACAATTCACTATACGCCTGTTGAGGCGATGGTGATGGCCTTTGACAAGACAGCACATCTGTCTTCAATGATCTTGAACTCGATCGTCAAAATGGTACGTGGTCTGATTGGTCTGGATAATCTTTCTGGCCCGATTACCATTGCCAAAGTGGCGGGACAAAGCGCGGAAATGGGTTGGGAAACTTTTATTTCCTTTATGGCGCTAATGAGTGTAAGTTTAGGGATATTAAATTTATTGCCAATCCCAATGCTTGATGGCGGACACCTGGTTTATTATTTTATCGAATTAATTCGTGGTAAACCTGTTTCTGAACAAATACAATTGGTTGGATTAAAAATTGGTATGGTACTGCTCGGCAGTATGATGCTTTTGGCATTATTTAATGACTTTATGCGTTTATAATAACGTAAATGGAATAATTAACAGCGGAAAAGACTGGCATGCAGCACACACATTTATTTATGCCTTTGGCACTCGTTAGTGCAATGGCAGTAGCACAACAAGTATATGCGGCAGAAGACTTCATTGTACAAGATATAAAATTTGATGGATTGGTACGTTTAACTCCAGAAAATGTGTACGGCTTGGTGCCAATCAACAGTGGTGACCGGGTGAATGATCCGATCATTGCCAATGCGATTCGTAGCTTGTATGCATCTGGACTATTTGATGACATTAAAGCCGTTCAGCAGGGCAATACCTTGGTATTCCAGGTTGTAGAACGTCCGGTAATTTCAAAAATCGAGCTGAAAGGCAATAAGCTGATTCCAAAGGAAGCGCTGGAAGAAGGCCTGAAAAAAATGGGTCTGGCTGAAGGTGAGGTACTGAAGAAATCTGCACTGCAAACAGTCGAAACCGAGCTGGAACAGCAATATATGCAGCAAGGTCGTTATGATGCCGATATTACGGTAACAACGACACCGCGACCAAATAACCGCGTTGAAGTGTTGATTGATTTTGTTGAAGGTAAAGCCGCTAAAGTTTTTGATATCAATATTATCGGCAATACTGTCTTTAAAGAATCAGATATCAAGCAGGCTTTCGCTGTTAAAGAAAGTGGCTGGAGCTCGGTCATTTCACGTAATGACCGTTATGCACGTGAAAAAATGGCTGCGAGCCTGGAAGCTTTGCGTGCGATGTATCTGAACCGTGGTTACATCAACTTCAATATTACCAATTCAAGTCTGAACCTGAGCGAAGATAAAAAGAATGTCTTTATTGAAGTTTCAGTCAATGAAGGCGAACAGTTTAAGTTTGGACAAACCAAATTCCTAGGCGATGCGCTTTATAAACCTGAAGAGCTGCAAGCTTTGCAGTTGTATAAAGAAGGCGATACATACTCTCAGGAACGAGTGAATGCGGTCAAGCAGCTATTGCTACGTAAATATGGTAATGCTGGTTATTACTATGCTGAAGTAAATGTTGTACCTCAGATTAATAATGAAACTAAACAGGTTGACCTGAACTATTATATTAACCCAGGTCAGCAAGTGACTGTACGTCGGATCAACTTCACCGGTAACTCTAAAACTGCCGATGAAGTATTACGTCGTGAAATGCGCCAGATGGAAAGTGCGCTGGCAAGCAATGAGAAGATTGACCTGTCTAAAGTACGTTTAGAACGTACTGGTTTCTTTAAAACAGTTGATATTAAGCCTGTTCGTATTCCTGGATCACCAGATCAAATTGATTTGAATGTGGCAGTTGAAGAACAGCATTCAGGTACAAGTACTCTAGCTGTTGGTTTCTCTCAAAGTGGTGGTGTAACGTTCCAGGCTGGATTAAGTCAGACTAACTTCCTGGGTACAGGGAACAGCGTTTCGATTGACCTGTCACGTTCTGAAACTCAAGATTATTATAACTTGAGTGTAATGGACCCGTACTTCACGATTGATGGTGTACGGCGCGGTTATAATCTTTACTACCGTAAAACAAAGTTGGATGATGACTATAACGTAAACAACTATGTTACAGACAGCTTGGGTGGTGGTATTAACTTTGGTTATCCAATTGATGAGAACCAGAGTGTAAGCCTGGGTCTGAATATAGACCAGACTGAAGTGACCACAGGGCCATATGTATCTACATATGTGGCTGACTATTTGGAACGTAATGGTGGTAAAGAAACCAAGCGTGGTGACTTCTGTCCAGGTCAGGTTGAATCTGCAACAGGCAACTGTGTAGATGCAGATGGTGATCCACTTGATACTATTTCATATGGTCAAGAGTTTAAGGGTGATTTCTTGACCTATAACCTGAATCTGGGTTGGTCTTATAACACCTTGAACCGTCCAATGTTCCCGACTACAGGTATGTCACATCGTGTCAATGCAGAAATTGCCTTGCCGGGTAGTGATGTGGAATATCAAAAGCTCACCTATGACGCTCAAGCTTTCTTCCCATTAGGCAAAGACTTTGTTCTGCGTGGTTATGGTCGTTTAGGTTATGGTAATGACCTGCCTTTCTATAAGAACTTCTATGCCGGTGGTTATGGTTCGGTACGTGGTTATGAAAACAGTACCTTAGGTCCTAAATATCCAGGCGTATATTTCTCTGACATCGGCCGAACTGATCCATCCCCAGAAGAAGTGGGCGGTAATGCTTTAGTTCAGTTTGGTACTGAGTTAGTTCTGCCTGTTCCATTTAAGGGAGATTGGGCGCGTCAGGTTCGTCCGGTACTCTTTGCTGAAGGTGCTCAAGTATTTGATACTCAGTGTGATGTATCTAATGATAATATTTTCGTGAATGGCAGCTCGATTAGTGGTAAACAGTACTGTAAAGATAACTTTGGTTTCGATGCAGGCAATATGCGTTATAGCGTAGGTGCTGGTTTCACCTGGATTACCATGATTGGTCCATTATCACTGAGCTATGCATACCCGTTGAATGATAAAGACGGTGATGAAACTCAAAATGTTCAGTTTGAAATTGGACGTACTTTCTAAGAAAACTTTGATCTTAAATATAAATTTTGCTCATGAAGCCATCAGGTTTTGTGAGCAAAATTTTTTGAATGGGTAAAAACATGAAAAAAATGATGATGGCAATGGGTATTGCTTTAGCGGGATTAACTTCATTGTCACATGCGGATGATTACGGAATTGTTGATCTGGAAAAAGTAGTACAAAACAGTACCTATTTAAAGCAGCAAAATGCCACTCTGGAAAATGAAATCAAGCCGCAAACCGCACAGATTGCACAGTTTCAAAAAGACCTTGCTGCAATCAAGCAAAAAGGCCAGGCTGCAAAAACACCAGCAGAACGTGAAAAAATAGCCAAAGAATTTGAAGGTAAAGCGACTCAACTGGCAGGTGTGCAGCAACAAGTACAGGCAACTGTGCAAACGCGCATGCAAAGTGTAAATAAGGCTTTTGAAGGAAATCTGAAGCGTGCTGCTGAACAATTGCGCCAAGAAAACAAGCTAGATGTGGTTTTAAATAAAAATTCCGTACTTGCTTATGACGCGAAGTATGATTTAACTGATAAAATGATTCAAAAGGTTAATGCAATTAAATAATCGATGAATCATCAAAAACTTCAGTTAGCTGACCTCGCTCGTCTTGTCCAAGGTGAGTATGTAGGTCAGGCAGATTTATGTTTGAGAGGTTTGGCAAGTCTTGAAAATGCAACCTCTCATGACCTTGCATTTGTCAATGCAGATAAATATCTGGAACAGGCAGCTCAGAGTAAGGCAGGCGCTCTAATTGTGACTGCTGAATTAAAAGAGCAGTTAGCTTCCCAGCAAAACTTCATTGTCGTGGCCAACCCTTATCTGGCTTTTGCAATTCTGACTCACGTTTTTGAGAAAAAACATATGACTCAGGGAATTGAAAGTACCGCACAAATTCATCCATCTGCCATCATTGCTGACAGTGCCTATATTGGTCACTATGCGATCATTGGTGAGAATTGTGTGGTGGGTGAAAATACGATTATCCAGTCCCACGTTCAGGTCGACGACCAGGTTGAAATTGGCCGGGACTGTTTTATTGATGCACATGTGACTTTAACAGGTGCTGCAAAAATCGGTAATCGTGTTCGGATCCATGCCAATACCGTAATTGGTAGTGAAGGTTTTGGTTTTGCACCTTATCAAGGGAAATGGCATCGAATTGCCCAGTTGGGTTCAGTCCGTATTGCAGATGATGTCCGGATTGGCTCAAACTGTAGTATTGACCGGGGTGCACTGGATGACACAATTCTGGAACAAGGTGTCATTATTGATAATCTTGTGCAAATCGCCCATAACGTCAAGATTGGTGAAAATACTGCGATTGCAGCCAAATGCGGGATTGCCGGCAGTACCACGATTGGCAAAAACTGTATTCTTGCGGGGGCCTGTGGGGTAGCAGGACACCTACATATCACCAATAATGTGACCTTGACAGGAATGTCAATGGTGACAAATAACATTACTGAAGAAGGCACTTATTCTTCAGGCATGGGATTGTTGCCAAATCAGCAATGGAAACGCACAGTGGTTCGCTTAAGACAATTAGCAGATGTGCCATTGACCCAGTTGGTGAAACGATTGGATCATATGCAATCTCAAATTGAGTCCATTGAATCAACATTTAAGTTGCGTAAATAATTATGATGACAGAGTCGAATTTGCCTACATTCACGAAGCCTGAATTGCCAATGAATATTCAAAAGATTCGTGAATATTTACCCCATCGCTATCCATTTCTGCTGGTAGATCGCGTTGTTGATATTACCGAAAATGGCATTGTTGGTTATAAAAACGTCTCAATTAATGAAGAGTTTCTGCAAGGCCATTTTCCGAACTATCCAATCATGCCAGGCGTATTGATTGTAGAGGCATTAGCACAGATCTCAGGTATTCTTGGTTTTGTCATGAATAATGAAACTCCAAAAGAAGGTTCATTATTCCTTTTTGCTGGCGCTGAAAAGGTTCGATTTAAAAAACAAGTGGTTGCTGGTGACCAATTAGTACTTAAATCTGAATTAGTGATGCAAAAACGCGGCATTTATAAATATAATTGCATTGCCACAGTAGATGGCATTGTCGCAACAACCGCGGAAATTATGGTTTCCCATCTGAAAGTCGAGCAGGCATGAGCAATAATCCCCTAATTCATCCAACTGCCATCATTGACGCATCTGCAGTAATTGCTGCAGATGTACAGATTGGCCCTTACTGTATTATTGGGCCAAATGTCACGATTGGTGCTGGTACCAAACTGCATTCACATGTCGTGGTAGGTGGTTTCACACGTATTGGTGAACATAATGAAATTTTTCAGTTTGCCAGTGTCGGTGAAGTCTGCCAGGATCTGAAATATGCAGGTGAGGAAACCTGGCTGGAAATTGGTGATTATAACAAGATCCGTGAACACTGCAGTCTGCACCGTGGTACGGTGCAAGACAAAGGTATTACCAAGATTGGCAGTCATAACCTGTTAATGGTAAATACCCATATTGCACATGACTGTATGGTTGGTGATCATAATATTTTCGCAAATAATGTCGGTGTAGCGGGTCACGTACACGTAGGCGATTATGTCGTGATTGGTGGTAACTCAGGTATTCACCAGTTCTGTAAAATTGACTCTTACAGCATGATTGGTGGTGCTTCACTGATTCTGAAAGATGTTCCTGCCTATGTGATGGTATCGGGTAACCCGGCCCATGCATTTGCCATGAATGTTGAAGGCATGCGTCGTAAAGGCTGGTCGAAAGACGTGATTAATGGTTTACGTGAATCCTTTAAGCTGATTTACAAATCTGGCTTAACGACTCAGGAAGCCATCGAGAAAATCCGTAACGAGATTCTTCCAGAAGTTTCTGAAGCACAACGTCTGATTGATTCACTCGAACAATCAAAGCGTGGCATTGTGCGCTAAGCTAAAGAAATGAAAGTAGAATTAAAAAAAGACACCTTCGTGGTCATTGCTGTCCCACAATTTTTCACAAGAGGAAGCTCAAATGAGCTTCCTCTTGTTTTATG
>NZ_DDLD01000018.1:0-87037 GCF_002339435.1 Acinetobacter sp. UBA2581
GATTCAGCGGACGCTTACATTTGATCAGGCATTTAAGGATGTGTTTGGTTTACCGGAATCAGTACAACAAAGTTTAAAAGAGGTAACTTAATGGCTCGATACACCATCACCGTTGAAGCCGAAAGACCGCCTCAAATTATGCTGGGTCAGACTATCGGTGGTGCAACGGTGAAGGAGCTTAAAGAGGTTGAAGTCGAACTGGTTTCAGCTTCTTATCTGGCTCAAAAATACAATCTGTCAGTGACCACGATTCGAGAAAAATTAGTTTCGATCAATCAAGGCACACAAGGCAAGGCGCTATACAATCCAAAGTTGGCCCATGACCTGCTGACAACCAAAGTTAAAGTAGGCAGACCGAGAGCTAATTAGCTCTCACTGTCGTTAAACATTTCTACCAGATCCTGAGCATCTGGATTGTAATAAGTATTCACCAGCATTGAGATAGTTTTGTGGCCTGTAATTTTGGCTAGCACTTCAACCGGTAATTTTCTCACCTTCACCATTCTAGTGATGGCTTCATGTCGTGAATCATGGAAGTTGATATGTGTAAGCCCTGCTCTTTTCTTTGCTCTCATCCATGTAGCACAACATATCTGTTTATCAATGGGCAGAAGTTTATCTGTTCCTTTAGGTAATAAAGAAAGCAGTCTTTTGGCTTCACCAGATAAAGGCACGTTTCTGGACTCGCCATTTTTTGTCATCGGTAAATGCACAAAGCCTTCTTTAATATCCTTCCTACGCATTGCCAGTATTTCACCCTGACGCATAGCAGTTTCCAGAGCAAATCGAAATGCCCATGCTACATAGTGGCGTGACGTTTCTGGTGTTGTAGATCCATCCCAGCTTAACGCCTTTAGCAACAATTCTTGATCTTCTTCTGTAATACGCTGACTTCTGGATTTTTCCTTGCTCGGCATAGTGACCGCATGCCAGACGTTAGAATCAATCAAAAACAGTTCTTTCATGGCATAGGTAAACACGGCTGAATAAATGGCGTGTTCATTCCTGAGTGTTGCTATCTTCACTTCTTTTTTACGGTTATTTCGCCATTCTGCAATGTCAGCAGGCTTGAAATCATAAATAGACTTGTCAGCTAAATTTGGTGCAATCCGGTCAAGGTTTTTAATTTTAAAATTGATAGTCCGTGCAGATCGCATGTGACGACCATGCTCTTGATAGTATCTAGCACAAAGTTCCCTAAATGGATAATTCGGCTTTTCGCCTTGTTCTATTGCCTTTTTACCAGATCGAAGTTCAAGCAATTTATTATAGGCCCACTGTTCACATTCCTTCGCTGTGTCTCGGGTGGCTGAATATCTTTGCTTGTCGAAAGTGACAATGATGCGCCAGCTGGACCCTCGCTGGATGGGTTTGGGTATTTTCATTTTATTGGTGCAGATTTGGTGCAGATTACTTTGCATTTTATCGGTAAAGTAAAAAAATGAAAGGATATAGAAGGGATTTTGTGCAGTTTTGGGTATGGTTTAGTGACGGAATAGGATTAATATACTGTTTTAAGTTGTTGTTTTTATTAAAATTAAATCTTTTTATATTTTATTTTTTGTCTTTTTATCAGAAAAGATCATCTAAAATCATTGTATACTACCTACTTTCTTTGTAGCCAAGATCATCATCCCGCGTTGATCAAGCCTGTAGTGAATTTCGATGAGCACCTTAATTCTTGTTACCTCCGCACCGACTTCTATTTATGCCTGGCATGCGCTTGGACTCGCCCAAGCTTTACAACATAAACAGGAAGCTTTCCGTGTATTTTTCTATCAAGATGGCGTGTCGGTCGCAAATGCATTGCAATGGGTGCCCGACGACCAGCGTCATCTCACACGTTCCTGGCAGGATCTGAATATCCGCTTACCTGTTTGTGTCAGTGCAGCCTTAGCGCGTGGTATTACAGATCAGGAAAATGCTCAACGTCACAATATTCAGCAACATAATCTTGCTGATGGTTTTGAATTGGTCGGTCTAGGCGAGCTTGCTGATGCTGTTCAGTCCTCACAACGTCTAATTCAATTTTAGATGCTTCATTTTTCAGGATGTGTTGCTTTTAAAAGGAATCTTGTGTGAAATCTGTACTTGTTATATTAACCCAAGCCAACCTAAACAGCTTGCAGGTGCATGAAAGCCTGTCTGCTACAATGGTACTGGCGACCTTCGGCGCTGAAGTTAAAGTGCTATTACAAGGTGCTGCTTTGAGTCTTTTACGTTCTGAACTCCAGTTTGACCAACTTAAACATGCCTTTAAACTGGCTTCAAATCTGGTGGATAGTTTCGAATTTTATGACCTGACCCCAATTCTGGTTGAACAGAAAAATCAGGACTCTCCTTTTGTAAAGCAAAGCGAACAGGAAATTGAATTAATTGAACTCAATTCAGAATTCGTTCAAAAATTTGATCACGTATTGTATTGGTAAGGACGAAGGATAAATAAATGTCAGATCAAACCGTTTACCTGATCCAGTCAGATTATGCAGCGACGGTGTCAGTCCTTGATCAGTTAGCACAGCTCCATGCTTCAGATGATCAGGTGGTCCTGATGGGAGAATCTGTGCTGTATCTGGACCATGCTTTCGTACAGCAACTGCCGCAAGTTTATATCCTAAAAAATGATGCAGAAATTCTGACCTCACCTTTATCTGAAAATGTTGCTTTACTCGACTACTCCGAATTTGCAGATCTATGTTTAAAATTTAGTCGCTGCATCTCAATGAAATAATCCATGAGTCACATATGAATCTAGAACTAGACCAAGATGGTCATTTAGTCGATTACACCATCTGGAATGAATACGTTGCCCAAGTACTGGCAGATACATTGGAACTTCAACTTACTCCTTGGCATTTTGAAGTGCTACAGGCTGTTCGTCAGTTTTACCAGCAGTTTGGGCATTCTCCTGCAACCCGCCCGCTAATTAAGTTTTTGATGAAGACAGTCAGCCCAGAAATTAACAATGCCTTATTACAGGAAAAGTTTAATACGGGTCTGGTGGCACGTCATTTGAGCCGACTGGCTGGTATCCCGAAACCCGCGAACTGCTTATAAGTTCTAATCTAAAATATGACGGCCATCCGGACTTCGAGTAGCCCAGTATGGTTTACCTGCAGGAATCAATTTTCCGGCAGTCAGACTCTTACGATCAACAATGGTGGCGTAATTATACATCGTGCCCGCAACACAGAGTTTTTCACCGTCTGCACTGATCGACAGGCCATGATGCCGAGAATCATTCACCCATTTAGTACGATCTTTGGGAATGCTATCGCTACCTGGCAACTGACCAATACGGGCCACTTTATTCTAGTTTAAGTCATACTCAATCAAACCATTAAAAAATGATACCTGAGCATAGAGTTTGCTTTCATCCTTGCTAAAAACCATCGGCCGCACTGAATTAGATAAATCTTTTCGACCAAAAGCATCCAATGCCGGTCTAAAGTCAATTTTTTTAAGTACCTGATGGGTATTGGCATCTGCAATAGTGATATAGCGTTTACCTTTGGTAAAATCTTGCCACTGCGCATCAAGAAAGGTTTCTACATTACCAATGGCTGAGTTCAGAATTTTTTTTGCCATTATCAAAGTAGATATTTTCATGCGGTTTATCGCCTGTCGCAAATCGTCCAAGCTCCTTACCAGTATGAATATCCAGTACATGCACCACATTTCCGGAAGATGCAGAAACCGCGACACGCTGGCCATCTGGTGAAACTGCCATGTGATCAGCACGAAAGCCTTCAACCGGAGTACGCCAGTTAATCTTGCCTGTCTTGATGTTGATAGAGACCACATCGGCAAAACTTGGACGGGATGCGACCACTGACTGTCCATCTGGCGTGGAATACATATCGTCGACCAGCTGATCATTACCTTCACCCGCAGTAGCTTGAATATAGGTATAGGCAATCAGTTTAATGGGATTGAGGTGAATCTCTTTCAGACGCTCCTTACGATCAGGAATCATGTTGATCACACCAACCTTGCCAAAGTCACCTGAAGATCGAATCACTGTAACTGTTCCATCCCAGTTATTACCCACAAAGAAAACTTGCTGGGAATTGGGCGGTTGAGGCAAGGTAGACGAATCTGCCTGTGCAGTTGAAAAGACTGAGAGCATGGCCATCGCGGACAAGCTCATACAGAACCGTGATAATCGTTTTTTCTGGATTTCCATGCGGTATTCTCCATATTTTCTATTTTATTGTTTTTATCTTTGTTCAATCCACAGTCAGGCCGTGGATCTCAATCATCCACTATACAATGAAGAAAAAACCATGCTGAATTTTCCGACAGAATAGAAAGGTAAGAATCCAGAAAAGTTGAAGCGTCCATTGATATGAACGCTTCTCAGTAAGATAGTTTTATTGAAAAATGCTTTGAACTTTAGACATCCAATACATCAACGAATTGAGCATCTAGAACCTTAGCTAGGTCCGCAGGTTTTAAACCAATATCCAGACCGCGTTTACCCCCACTGACATAGATTTTATTCAGCTGTTCTGCAGATGCATCAATGACAGTTTTCAGGCGTTTTTTCTGCCCAACCGGACTAATCCCACCGACAAGATAACCGGTTAGACGTTCTGCCTGTTTGGGATCAGCCATTTGTAGCTTTTTACAACCAAAGGCTGATGCTACTTTTTTCAGGTTTAACTGATGGTTGACTGGAAGAACTGCTACAAAATACTGCTTCTCATCCGAAAACAATATTATATAAAGCTAGGCAAATCTAAACAAACTTTAAATTATTGTATTTATTATAAATTAAGCACTTATAAAACCAAAACAAATCTAAACACTATATGCAAAATCTTATTTTGTGAGTAGTATTGTGAGTAATTTTTCAAGTTACTCATATTTTATTTAGGTTACTCACATGCTCACCGACACCAAAATTAAGAGCCTTAAACCAAGAGATAAAGCATATCGTATTGCTGATCATAATGGGCTTTGTATTGAGATTAGACCCACAGGTACAAAACTTTGGCGCTATCGATACCGATTTGAAAACAAGGCTTCAATGTTAAGTTTAGGGGAATATCCAAGGGTAAGTCTAGCAGAAGCAAGAAAGAATCGTGATGAGGCGAAGGCCCTACTCAGTGAAGGTAAAAACCCTGCTTTAGCCCGCAGAGAAGAAAAAGTCATACAAAGTGTAAAAAATGCAAATACATTTAAAGCCGTTGCTGAGGAATATATTGCCGAGATCTTAAAAAACAGATCAGAAAAATACGTTGGAAAAGTAAGATGGTCTCTTGATACGGATATCTACCCAGTAATTGGAGCCAAGAGTGTTGCTGACGTGACTGCTGCAGAAGTCCTGTATATTGCAAGATCAACGATCACTCGTGTTCGGACAACAGGCGCTAGAGGGACTGGTGAAGTTACCGCAGCAAATAATATTAAAATTATTGGTGCTGTTATGCGATATGCAATCGCCACTCTAAGAGCTGAGAATGATCCAACTTATGCAGTACGTGGTTCCATCAATCGTCCAGATGTAGAGCACGCTCAGCCACTATCAAAAGAGCAGCAGGTGCAATTTAGAAAGGGGGTTGATAATTACCATGGTACAGCAACAGTTAAAAATGCCTTACTCACTTTAGCTTATACAATGCTACGCTCAATCGAGATCAGACGTATGAAATGGGAGTATGTCGATTTTGAAGAAAGAATTATTACTTTCCCGATTTCAACACGAAGTAACTCTCAGGAAAGAACCATGAAAAAGAATAGGATCCATCTGGTTCCTATGTCTGATCAACTATTCAATGTACTCAAGTCTCAATATACTGAAACAGGCAACAAAGAGTATGTATTCTCAAGTGCATACAGTAGCGCTACCACAATCGGAAGTGCTACATTGAATAGTGCTCTAAAAAAAATAGGGCTTAAAAACTCGACATCACACGACTTTCGGGCAACCGCGAGTACTATCTTAAATGAGCTCGATTTTGACGATGATTGGATTGAAAAGCAACTTGCTCATGCTGAACAAAACAAAGTAAGGGCATCTTACAATCACGCTAAATACATTAGTCAGCGCCGGAAAATGCTACAAGACTGGGCTGACATAGTTGATAAATGGGGGCAATAAAATGCAGACTAAAAAATTCGATCCAAATAATTTACCAAAAGCTTTAACAGATGAGCAATTAACTCAGAAGTTGATCCCTACCCGCTTTATTCCAGAGAAACCCGAAGAACTTAAAGATAAAAATGTAGTTTATGTTTTTGACAGTTCTGATTCATTTAACCTCACTTATGATGAGTTGGTTGAAATTGTAAGTAAAGCACGAAAGTCTGGACCTAGAATGGTGCCGGTATTAGGTACTGTTGGTTAATTACAAGGAGTAAAGAAATGGAAGATTATAAAGTTTCATTTTATATAGATAATGAAAAACTAGATTTAGAATGTGAAGGGATATTCAAAGCTAATAATAAAGTGGAAGCAATTGATAAGGCAGCCAAAGAATTAAGCCCAACTGATAAGGGCTTTAATACTGTGTTGATATGGGGAAGACCTGATTAAATTTTTTACCTTGGTTTCCATTCAGTTCAAGTGGAAGAATGGTTTTTTACTTTTTACTTAAATGAGAGTTAATTTGAGTGAATATCAAAAAGAGATTGTTAAATCAATAATGATTGTGGTGTCATGGGTATTCTGCCTCTCTATTTCATTTTTTCTTATAACAATCATAGTGTTTAGTTATAACAACACTCAAGAATCTTTAAAAGAAGCTTATACATTGTCCGTTTCTTTTTTTGCAGGGATAAGTACGTTATTTTCTGTACTATTCATAATATTTACTATGTATAAAGACGAGAGAAACAAACTAGAAATTAAAGAAAAGGAAATAAATTTAAGACTGTTTGATGCATATAAGAACTATTATATCCTATCCGAAAACATCCACAACATGCGACACAAACGGTCAGATATTGAAATGCTTCGGCAGTCTTATGAATTAAATCGAAGTAAATTTGCGTTGTGTTTCTGGGAAATTAAAGCTTTATCTGAGGTTATCAAAGATCGTGAAATTAAGGAGGCTTTTTTAACATTTCAGCAAGTCCATGAGAAGTGCATGATTTCCCTTATTAATCTACCAAACATTATTAAATTGTATGAAAACAAAAATATTGACGATGCTAAACTTCAGCAAAATCTTGATGAATATAAAACCTCTTTTAAACCATTTAATATGACTAAACCAATTTCAATAATTACAAAGAAAACAACAGCCTTAATTTAGGAGTTGTCTTCCCCCCACCAAATCAACCAGCGTAAAATTCTCACGCTTAAAGAAGGCTTAACATTTACTCGAATTACCTGATCTTTTTGCATAGTCACCCCACAAAAAAACCCTCAACTTGAGGGCCTTTTAACAGCTTGATTCAGAGCACGTTTGCCTTGAGCGCATTCGACATACATTCGCCGTTCCTTTACCCAGGCTTTAAGTACATACCCACCATCACCCAATTCAATCTCAGGGAGGTCGGGACAGTCCTGAGTCAGATTCGCCGGTAGGTTCCATGCGACCGGCTTCGTTGAGGATTGACACGCCATCAGCATCAAGACACACGTTACGATAAACAGGGCGTTCCGTGATTTTCTCAACTTTGTTGTTAATGACTTCCGTGTGTATTCGATCTTGACCTTTAAGTTCTTCATATTGACCACTCACTTTATCAGCGCGGCTACGTTGTTCACGTTCCGCATCTACATAAGGTTTAATTGCTTTCGCAATATCGGCTTCACGCTGTGACTCACTATGCTCAAGTGCAAAGTGCTTCCATGCACCAAAGGCAACTGCTAGTGCAAGCAAGACAAGTAGCACCACAATCACAGCCTTGTAGAATTGGGCTAAAAATGCATCCAACATCATTTAGGCCTCCGTCACTTTCGTTGCAGATATGTTTTTGATAACTGGTAATTGATAGCGAATAGCAGCTGGACGATTGGTTTTGCCATACCAGTAATACTCAAGATCCTTTGGATCAAAAGTTGCATAACAGACCATATTGTTCTGATTACCACCGTATCCGACGATTTTGCCTGCAGGTGTAATACCTACAACAAAGAACACATGACCACCGCCTGAGCGTGTTTTTGTAGCGATACAGCCATAGGCTGGTTTAGCTAGTTTTCGTTTTTCATCACGATAGGCTAAAGCTCGATACCATGCTGATGGATAAGGCACACCGGCACGCTTTAAACAAATCGCAGTAAATACACCACACCACGGTGTTTCATCTTCTGACCACCAGGCTTTAAGCTCTTTTAGCCAGTTAAGGATGGTCGGGTTATGACGGGTTTTGCTTGTGTCTTCTTTTAGGCCATTGTGCTTATAGGCTTCTACCATCCAGGCCAATTCAGGTGATTGCTTTGTCATTTCTTTCCATTCCCCCAAATCGCCAAAAAGGCTGATTTAATTTCATGCAGCACTTCGGACATGGGTTTCCCCTGCAGTAACGCAAAGGACTGGTAAACAATGCCGATCCCCAATAAGCCAAACACTGCAAAGAACAGCATGATTGCACCTTGGTACATCGTAGATACGTGAAGTAAGTTGAAGTATTCAATGAAAGCCGAACCGCCATATAAACTGACAGTTACGCTGGCCATGAATTTGACGATGACATTCAGTGAGACTTCAATTTTTCCATCTTTATCAATGTCACCACTTAGGACCAGCGCCAAGATTGCACCAACAACTGCAGGTACGATCTTAATGATCCAGGGGATGGTGTTCTCTTGCATAACGCTCTCAATACAAATTCTGATCTATTGATGCATCATTGACTTTTTACAGATAGTTACGCGAACCCTACACAGGAGCATTTAGTCTAAAAAACACACAGCAAGACGTAAAAGCAGTGATTAGCCTGTAAGTACAGAACTTATAGAGCGGATTAAATGAAGAAATTTAAAATGACCTGGATGGAACGTGTTGTGGATCACGAAGGCGATACTCTGCACCACGAAGAAAAAAGCCAAATTATCGAAGCTGAAAATGAAGATGCTGCCTGCGACCAGTGGGAAAAAGAAAATGAGCACAATGAATATCAAAATGGTCTAGATGATGTGGTTGAAATCATCGAAACACCACTTTTTGATAAAAAAATCTTTCTGGATATGCCAGATGGTCTGACCTACGCCATACCGGTGGAAATCATTGCACGTGATCGTGCTGAACATTACAAAAATGAATTCAATGACGATCTGGGTGAAAGCCTGCGTGAAGATACCATCCCGTTATTTTTAGATAATGATTATGAAATTAAGGACTGGGCACGCAACAACATGAACTGGTCTGATGTGAAAGATAAGGCCATCACATTGAAGAAAAAAATTGATTCAGATGAATATCAAGAAGTCTGGGTTAATGGCGAAATGAAGATTACATAAGATGAGTAAGAAATCAGCGTGAGTTGGTTTCTTTTTTAACGACATTCTATGTCATATATTTTTTCTAATCTATTGAACAAAAATGTAAAGATGTTAAATTACAGCGAATGCTAATATAGCATCAGTGATAATTTTTATAGGCAACTTAAAAGGAGGTAATTATGTCAGATAAACATGTCATTGCACTCCGTTTGCCGGATAAAAAACCTTCTGATCTTAAGTTTGGCGAAATGGCTGAACTATTTAAGCAGTTTGCCAATTTACTTAAAGGATCTAAGGATAATTTCGGTTATCTACAGGAAGGGTCTATTTATGTTGGCAGTCCACCATTAGATTCTGAAGAATATAAAGTCGCTATAGATCAAGTTCTACACTCAGACGGTGGGGATCTGGATCAATACTTAAGTAAGCATCTAGATTGGGGTAATGCACAAATCGGCGTACATCGCGAAGGCGAAAGCCCAAAGCAGATGAAAGTGTTACGATCTATAGGAAATGTGATTAAACCTAAAAAGTTTAAACAAAATGATACCCTTAGAGGCAGAGTAAACCGAATTAATACCAGTTCAGAAAGCCACTCTGTTGGTATTACTTTTATAAACGGATTTAAAATAAGCGCTAAAATTGCATTAGATGATGTAAACATACTTAAAACATATTTAGGAACAAATACGCTAATTGACTTCTCTGGTGTTGCTACATACAGCTACGGTGAAGCTTATGAGCTTTATCTAGAGGATTTCAAGTTAAACAGCTATGAGGCCCTAGAAGAAGATTCGATTGAAAAATGGATTTCTGACTTTGTTGGGTTTGGCAGGAGTGGCTGGCAAGATTTGGATGATCCGTACAAGACACTAGAAGATGAACGCTTGCCATGATAATTACTATTGATGCCAATATATTAGTAGCTTTTTTTGATGATAATGCTTTCGATAAAGGTTTTATCCAGTTTTGCAAAGCAAATAATGTGCAACAAGTAATAATTCCAGCTCCTGCAATGTCTGAATTCTTGTCTAGAGATAGCGCTGAAAGATTCCAATTTATTCAAAATAAAAAAAGAATTGCGTCAGTTGTTAGTTTCGATGAAAAAGCAGCTTATATCACTGCTAACATGGCTGAAGATTATTATAAAGATAAATTAGAAATACCTAAGCAAAAGGTCAAAGTAGATCTTCAGATTCTTGGCATTGCAATAGCTAATAAATCAAATTTCATTTTAACCAGAGATAACGACTTTAAGAGTTATGTAGATCATCTAAAGTTAAGAATAGGAATAAAAACTATTTCAGATTTACAAATTATCGACGATCTTTTCGAGTGAGCTAATCAGTTCAGTAAAGCTACCCTCAAGATGGTTTTTAATGCTTGAAAAAGCAGAAAGTTATAGTATAAGTTGAATATAAAAATAAGTTATGAGGTTGTCATGCCTGAGTGGTTAGATTTTAGATTAACTAAAATAGATTATGCTTTTAGAGAGTTTCCAAAACTAAAATATTTATCTTTGCTTTATGCCGCACTGATAATTTTTTCAGCGATTTTTTATATACCTATTTTAAAATTGGCACATAGCTTTAATTATTTCGGTAGTTATCCGCTTCAAGGTTTTATTTCTGAAAATATAAGTTGGTTGTTCTTGGGGCAATTTGTTGTTCCAGTAGTTCTTGTTCTATTTTCTTACTTTGATGTTTCAGGACGCCATGATGAGATGTATTTAAAAAAATATAGACAGTTGCCGAAATGGGTTAGATAAAACCAAGCCTAAACCTCCCTCAGGAGGTTTATTTTTACCTGCATTTATTTTTGTATTTTTTATTAATTTTTATGTAACTTTATGTTATTGATATCCTCAAGCTTTCACTATATAAGTGGTAAGGATCGGAGGGTTCAACATGCTAACAAAAACAGAAATCTTTGTTGTCGTTCTAATGATAGTAGCCTTAATTCTCATCGTTTATGAGATAGGACAAGGTGGTAGTTGGACTTTATAGAATTTAGACTTTATCAAAGTTAAAAAGAAAAGCCCCTTAGAGGGCTTTTTTTATTACTCATCAAACGCAAAACGTCCTATATCTGCATCCTCACGTTTCTTGTTCGGCAGATAAATACCATGCTCTGCTTGCTTCACACGTTTTTCACGCTGACGTAAACTTTGCATCGCTTGGACTCTACTGATCCGGCGTGATGGATTCTTCTGGTTGAAGGCCTGAATCTCTGCCCAGATTTCTTTTTGGCCATCCATATCATCACGCTGAACTGCTCGAACATAATCATTCATTAATTCTGTACGACGCTTATCCAGGCGCTTGGTATGCGAATAAATTGCACTACGTCCTTCGGTGGCCAAACGCACTTCACTTGGGCTAAAACCAACTGCCTGTGCTGCAAGGCTGAACACACCCACATCATCCTTAATCATGACTCCGGTTTTATCCTGTGCACCTTCGGTCGCATAACGAATAGATCGCAATGGAGAGCGCAAGAATACCGGTGACATGGTTTCCACCCCTCGCATGCCGTGCCCTTGCCCAATTTCAGCCAGACCTTTAAAGGTATTGGTTAAAATCCCTACCACTGGGCCTAATCCACTCATCACCATAGCATCACTAAAGTCTTTACCTTCTAACCCGTCCTGCACATCTGGCAATAACAAATTATTAATACCAACACGGCCAGATAAGTCAGCTGGGCCAAATCGTGAAGCACCTTTCATAAGAACTTCTGAGGTCTTGGTACCCAGTGCATCGGCAAGAGCATTACGCAAAGCAGCTTCTGCATCCCATGGTTCATCGTCATCACTTCCGAGCATTGAAGCCATGGCCAGAATCGGCCCAACCAACGGCAAGCCCATTACTCCGGCAAATACAGTATGCATTCCAATAATTCCGGCCAATGCCCGCTGTGCCTCACGACGTGCTTCAGGAGTTTCGCCTTTAAGCGACTGGTGAGCGGTACGGGCCAAGGTGTAAATCATGTTCTGGCCAAACTGTTTGAACAGTAAAATGACCTTGGCAATATTGCCCTGCATGATTCGTGGACGGTTCCCTGATGAATAGTCGAAGTGGCCCTTATAGGTAGAGTCCATTGCCTGCTCAAAAGCCTGGTCGTGCATTGAGCCACTATCACGTGCTAACCGGTACGCTGCAATAAATGTCACTTCGCGGTTAAAACGTTCAGCATTATGGAATAAAGTACTTGCTACCCGCATAACCGGACGCAGTTTCCACATCACCCCGCTGTCTTCGCCTTGGGCAATACCAGCCAAGTCATGTGCCATGGTCACATCGATCACACCACGACGCACAGCTTCTTCATAAGCCTTGAGCTCATCGCCTTTAAGAATCTTGGCAATATCATTTTCCCAGTTCTTTGGATTGATCCCTTTGATCGATACACCTTTACGGAAATCATTTGATGCCTGGGCCAGCGCTGCCCCTGCTTTATCATAGCCCCACTTCGCACCCATCTGAGGATAGGCTACCAAGACTGTTTGCAAGGTGTTTACTGCTGCCGATGCCGGTGATAGACCTAGGTAATATAAGAAACCTAAACTGGTTAAAGCTGTAGATAATGGGTGTGAATTTGCTTCCATCATATTCTTGTGACGCTTATTCATCTCATCGATGACTTGCTGTGCTACCGGCTGCTCATAATCCTCATCAATTTTGGCCTGCTCTGAAGCATGCTTTTGCATCCCATCCAGCATTTCTTCAAGTTGATCTTTATAACGCAGCTTGGCCAGATAACTACCACCATGGAACATATTCTGGGCAAAGGCACGACGAGCATCCTGGCTAAAACCTGCAGTACCTTTACGGTGTACGCTGTGTTTGGCATAGCTGAGGTCTGGCAATGATTTTAAATACAACTGCCCTAAAATATCTTCTAACTCTGCCTGACGCTGTGCATTCAAACCAAAACTGCCCAACTCATTGAACAGGTTGGTCATAAAGCCACGGCCTACTCCATCACGCGCAGCATCATATTCCTTATCCAGCATTGGCTTATGCACTTTGGCATTCGGGTAATCACCGTGCAGGATCTCACGCAGTTTATGTGCTTCAGATAAGGTTTCAGCACGACTGACACTAATCACCTGATCTTTTGCATCACGAACCAGTACTACATATTTACCGAAACGCTGTAATGGGAAGTACACGCCTTGCGTATAACCAAAGAAATTGGCATCCATCTGCTGCAGTAATTCAGTCTTCTTCTGATTACTCATACTTGAGCGCAGAATACGATCCTGAATTGCCTGGCGCACATCACGGTGATGCTTTTTATAGGCATCACGTGCTTCTCGATAAACCTTTTTCGCATCATCAGATAATGCATCAAACTGTTTTTTTAGCTTGGCATATTCTGCAACATTGTCACCTGGCTGATATGGCTTGGCCGGATCGATCTTGGCCAAGGTTGCATCATGCATTACATTGGCCAACTCTTTTTCATCTTTTAAGTCAGCCCAACGACGTGCCAGTTCATCTGACATTGCAGCCACTTCATTCTGATCAGCATCCATCATCGCCACCATATCGTTATATGGTTTTAATTGTGGTAATAGCTTTTGATACAACTCTGTCAGCTGACGACGGCCCAGTGCACCTAATACATACTGCAATGCATGTGTGGCTTTATACCCTGCTTCGGTTTTAAGTTTATTACGGCCCTGCTTATTCATATTGCCGACTAGATTCTGAATAATCTGCTGTGCATTGGCCTGCCGGCTAAATCGAATGTCGGTATCTTGACTGCTAAATAGTCCAGTATTTCCAACGGCTGATTTGACCTGTTCGGGGTTAAATGCGACTAGATAGTCCATATCGTTGAACTGGTGCCGAATCCCGTTAAAACCGTCCTGCATAGCGCCAACAATCTGCTCACGTGTGGTCTTGGAATTGCTATCAAACATCTCTGGGATATTGGCAAACAGTGGCATCACTGTCCCTTCACTGTTTTGAGAACGACTGCCAGCATAATTTTGCGCTTCTTCATAACGATCGGTTAGATACACGCCACGACCCAGTAAACCACCTCCGAGTTTAAAGCGGGTAAATTGGGAAGATGTACCGTGGTAAACCACTTGAGGTTCGCCATTCTCGTCGACCACTTTAGAGGCAGTCTCAGGGCTATTTTCCCAGTCACCAAACCATTGTTTAAATTCTGGTGTCCGTACCTGCAACCACTGTTGTTCAGTCAGATTAGTTGGCTGGCCATTCGGTGCTTTCATCCACTGATCTGTACCCTGAAGTTGAGCACGCACATTTTCTACAGAAGTCGGTTCGGCAATCTGCTGCTGGATCATGCGGTTGGCCAAAGCCACCATATCGTTTTCATTCAGGTTTAAATTGATACCCAAGCGATCAAAGGCCCATGCCTTCACAGCACTCACGACCTTATCAATAAAACGCTTGATTGCACTTTTTTGCAGGGCATTCATTTCCTGCTGAGTCGAAGCCAGGGTTAAAAGATAAGGTAGGTATTCCAGCTGCTGTGTTTTGGCATCAGTTTCCCGTTCGGCAAGACGTTTGGCTTCTAGTGCAAGCGGATGTTTACGCTGTACCATATCGTTGAATATACCCATAAGGTCGGCATATTTTTCTTCACTCATGACATTCTGGAAGCCGCCATGCCCACCCAGCTCATGCAGGAAGGTTGGAATTATGCTGGTTTCATTCAGGTTGCTTGCAACCAAGGTCACACGGCCATTCTGATAAAAACCTTCCACACCTGGTTCATCTACAGTGCTGACAATATCCAGCAAGCCACGACGCTCTAGGCTAGAAATGGTCTTTTCACCGAAGCGCTCAACTAGAGCTTCACGGACTTGTTCTGGTGTCTGGCCAGACTGCACATTATCTTGAGCACGACTATAGAGACGTGAACCGGTATCAGTCTTCTCAGTCTGCAACCCGCCGATCAGATCATCAAAAGCCTGATTGATTGCAACACGTTCCTCACCAGATGGGAAAGGACGTTTTACCCCATACGGCGTGAGGATGCCCACATTTTCAGGACCATAATTCAGGAAAGGACTACGGGCATTCTTGGCAGCGATCTTATCTTCTACATAACCCTGGAATGCACGTGCCGACATTTCGTGTGGAGTCGTCCAATAGTCACTACCACGCCCTTGATCCAGTTCTTTGGCATTCATGGCGAATTCAGTCGGCACAGACTTGTACTTGGTGGTGCTTTGCTGTGCATCAGCCAGCATTTTAAGACGGCTCATATAGCGGCTCATGCTGCCACGAAGATAGTCCAGCACTCCCTTAAAGTCTGCATTAAATCCTGATCGGCCACGGACAGCTTTAAAAATCTCATTGATCTTATCCAGCGCATCATTGGTATGGCGGTACCCACCAAAAGTACTACGGCTTTTGGGGTTCTTACGCGCCTCAGTCTCAAGCAACTGGCCTGTGATAATAAGCTCTGCTGCAGTGTCGAACTCTGCCAGCTGGTCTGCAGAAGCAGGTTTATTAAACCGTTTGTAGTACTGCGGATCGAGCTGCTTGGTCAGGTTCTCACGGATAGAATTTAGCTTATCCTGAACTTCGTCACGTGAACGTGCTACAAACTCGTCTGCTGCCTGGGTATCTTCAATATAAGCCTGTGACTTTTTAAACATGGTCACCATGAGCTTTTCAAAGGCATTGCGCACATCTTCACGCACACCCGACTTCACCACCTTGAAACCATGACTTGCAAAGCGATCTGCCGGGTTCGATTTTACGTTCAGGCTACGTGAGCCATCTTCATGCTGGATCCATGCAGAACTGGCTGAACCATCCTGGCGTGACAGGTAATGATCGAATGCGTGCCACCATTCATGCGCCAGAGATCCGGCACCGTTCATTTTGGTGAGATTGATCACGACACGATTAGATTCATAATGTGCTTTGGCACTACTCAGTCCTTGACCACGTGCACCAAATGCCAGTGCAAGTTCTCCATTCAGGCTTAAAGCTTCTGGTGGGATATTCAAGACTTCAGCCAGATCCATCAGGCCATCAAATGCATCATTCAATAATTCCTGACGCTCTGCCTGGTTATTCCAGTTGCCGAACTCGACTCCACGGAATCCGAATACACGGCTAAAGTCAGAATCTTTGGCATCTCCTTCACGGCGAGCAACACCGGTACGCTGAGTATTCTCAGGACGTGGCAAATCCAGTTCACCAAATGTGGTATTGGTCTCTAAAATTTCCTGCGCATGACGTACCAGATATTCATTTGCTGCATCACGGGTATCAAACAACTGCTGCACAACCTGCACATGCTTGCGGTCTGATACGGTTCGGACAATGATGTAGCCTTTTTTTCCATCTTTTGTGTCAGTGGTGACACGATGCTTCATGGCAACCGCTGCCACAGGTAAAAACTTCTCAGCTTCTTCCTGGCTATTAAACATTTGATTGGTCAGGCGACGGTTATTGCCCATCCAGTCCTTATTTTTGGTATCTGAAATCGTCCACTTGCCGACTTCAGCTGGATTGGATGATGCTGCAATTTCCGAAATCTCAAAACGCTTTGCCCAAGTCGGACGGTCATCTTTAGGTTTTTCTGCTACAGGTTTTTTACCAGTTTTTACTGCAGTGTCTTTACGTGCACCACCAATTTTTTCACCAAAGTCCTGAATGACTTCTTTTGGTTTTTTGACTGCAGGCTTTTCTAAGGAAACAGCCTTTGAACCATCCGGTTTTTCCGAGTTTGTTTTGGTACCCTCATTCATAAGGGTACCATTTGCATTTTTCTTTTGCGCCGGAGCTGGACTGTCTTGCACCAGAGCTTTTTCTTGTTTCGGTGCTTTCCCCACCCATTTGCCCGTAGCAGGATGCTTCATTCCCAGAATTTCAACACGGCCATTTTCATGCTGTACCGCATGATAGTTTGGATTCTTAAGTGCATTTCTCTTTTTAGGGACGCTGTGTAGGTCAATGGTGAATTCATCAGCCAGTGTTTCCACATCAGCCATTACGCTTTCAAGACTATCACCATAGTCACGCTGAACATTCTGTGGATCAAGAGTGGTTTCAGACTGAGGTACTACAGTCTCACCTGCAGGTTTCTTGGTATCCCCATCTTTTAACCAAGTCTTAAACTCATCCTTATTCATGGCGCGAACCGGCCCAACCTTCCAGCCCTTATCAAAATTGGATGAATAGGCCTGAACTGCATCTTCCTGTGAATTAAAGCCCATCATTACTTTATGTTCATCAAAGCCACCAGTTTTCTGGTCTATCTGATCAACGACAAAGATCTGTTCAGACTCAGGATTACGGCCTACATAGGTATCAATGTGTTCATTGTCTGCGCCAGTTGTTTTTTTGATATAACCATAATGGTCACTCATGGTATGTGCCCATTCTTTTCCATCAGGATCGGTACCACGACGTTCAGAACCACGCGGATTTTCTACAGCAATATCTAAACCATGAACTTTGATATGTCCCTTCTTGTAATTTCCGGCTTCAATTTGTGCCTGGGTCGGTTCTGGCAAATCATTCTGAATGCTGGTCGCGGCTGCATGGGCTGCATTGTCTAAATCAGAATCTTCGTTATTACCTAGCCATTCACCGCTATGTTGATCCTTAACAGCCGTGACTTTACCGATAAAGGTTTTCGGGTTGTAGTCGATCTTATAATTTGGGTTGTTCTTAACCTTGTCATATTCACGGTCAGATAACTCATAACTGCCTGAACTTTCAATTTCGTCAGCAATCGCAGTGACACGTGCATTTGTTAGACCATGGGTTTCACGTACACGATCATTTGCTTCAGTGAAGATTTCAGGGTTTGCTTCACGCATTCGTTGACGTACAGCATTTACTTTTGCAATAGAGCGATCCATCTTGGCAAAGTTTTCACGATGATTTTCAACAGTAGACTTTTGCGGGCTGTCGATATTCACATCGCTTTGCGTCTGAATAGAAAGTTCATTCTGTAGTTCAGTAATCTGCTTACGGATCTGTGCCTTTTTAGGTACTGATTTTTCAATGACAAGCTGTGCTTCCAGTTCGGTTACTTTGGATTGAGCATCAAGTAGTTTGGATTTTGCTTCGCTAGTTTGGATTTCATTTAGACTTTGGTTAGGTGGGACGATCTGACCTGCATCAGATTTCGCAGGTTGTAATCCCTTCTGCGCTGTTCCTGTTGTTGCTCCCATTGCAGACGCTGTAGTGGTGTCATACTGTTCAGAAACTGATTGGCTTCCATTGTTAATCGGTGCATTTCCTTGCTGTATTGTTCCATTCTGAATACCTTCATCAAACGTGATTGGTGCATTTTGTTCTCCTTGCTGACGCTGTTTCAGTTGTTCAATCGCCGTAGTAACGTCTGCGCCATAAGTATTCTGCTTGCCATGGATCTGTTCAGGTGTAAGTTCACGTGCTGCATCTGCTGCCTGTTGCAATGGTACATTACTGTCTTCAGTCTTCTCGGCAGCGTTAGAAGTTGTTTCAGCTGCCGCTTGTGCCTGCATTTCAATTTGCATCTGCTGAGATACACCACTGTCTACAGCTGTTGCAGCTGCTGCAGAAAGTGGACCTAGATTTGGATCAAGCCCCATCTGCTCGGATGGTGTTAAATCGACTTTCTTGGAGTCAATAATAGGTTTTTGAGGATTATTATCAAAAGGACTGATACCGTTATAGTCCACCACAGGATCTGGTGTTTCTAAACCAAACGTATTATTAAATTGAATCTGACGTTCTAAATCAGTTTGACCTTGCTCGGGTCGCTCAAAGTCAATGCCATTGTCTGCTTGCTGTGGCTGTTCATCAACAAGACTTAACTGTGTAGCTATTTCTGGGGGTGCATAGTTCACGCCATTCTCATAACGCGGATTCCCATCGGCCGCCTCTAAACGGTTCATGTCAATGATCGGGCTAGCTATTGGTGCATTATCGGAAAATGGATTTAATTTGCTTGGGTCAAGCACAGGATCTGGCACATCTCCACCAAATAATTGTGATTGCGCATCACGCATCGCTTGGGTTTCTTGGGCTTGCTGTGCAGCTTGTTGCGCTACTTTAAGCTGTTCTTGAGCGTTATAACGCTGGTTATGACCTTGTACATTTAAGCCTGAAGCAGCACCACCCATGGTCATGCCTGCCAATGCTCCCATGACGATCGCATCGTCCACACCATCCATCAGGTCTTTGTTTAAGGCATAGTTCTGTAATACCTGCTCTTGTGCTGACTGTGGTAATTCCTCAAGCAAGCCTTCACTCAGTGCACCAAGTACAACATGTTTTGGCACCTGTTTGAGTGGCACCTTGGCAATTTCACCAGCCACTTGCTGTGCATTGGCACCGGCAAGCATACTATCAATATCACCGAAGCCAAACTTCTTCGCTACCGCACCACCAGCTAAACCAAATAGTGTGCCGAGTGCACCTGTTGCCACTGATGCTGCTACCTGATTGCCAGTGAGTAGACCATCATCAGTTTGCTGACGGATATTCTCTGCTTGAGATCCGGCCATCATTGTACCTTCACCAATTGCACCACCCACCATTGGGCTAATTGCCCCTTTGGTTGCGGTACTCAGGCCACGGCCGACTAAACCACCTGCGACCATAGTTGGTAAAGATTCAGCCACGGTATTGGTGATTAATGTTGGATTTGTTAAAGCGACTTTGGTTTTATCAATGATTCCTTCAGCATCGCTAAATTTTTGTGACTGTGCTTTAGCTTGATCCGTTTTCTTATCTGCCCAGTATTCACGACCGGAACCAGGTGTATACAAACCTGAATCTTCCACAGTCTTTCCGACCGCACTGCCAGTGAGTATGTCCCCTATACCGATCGCAACGTCCGGGAGTGATGCTGCGCCTGCTGCAAGAGAAGCACCAATATCTCGTACATGGCCACTGAAACCCTTTGATTTTTCAACTTCTGGTTCTGGATTCCCATTCCACTTATGCTCCCAAGGCTTTTTATTCTGGGTGCTAACAGAGGTTTCGGCAGGCTGATTCCAGCTCTGTTCCCACGGTTTCTTTTGTTCAGACATGACATACTCCTACGGTATGTGATGAATGATGCTGCTTTACATTTCTGTCAGTCGAACCCTATACAGGTGTTGCTAAATGATTAAAGTTTAACTATCGTAAATTCAAATAATTATGATTTTAGGTTTGGGGTTATGTTTTGCAGTCAGTGTGGTCAAAGTAATATAGAAAATGCAAAATTTTGTAGCAGTTGTGGGAGTAAATTAGAAAATTTTGATGAAAGCCAAGCAGCTTTCCAACAACCAACTAAAAACGATAATGAGCTGTTAACAGGACATAAAAAAAAGCAGCCTAGACTTTGGAACCCCAATGCCGCAATAAATTGGAGTTTGTTACTTACTCCGGTATTTGGCTCATACTTACAAATGAAAAACTGGCAGGAAATAGGCAGCACCACTGAGGCAAATAATGCAAAATACTGGTTGATTGGCACCATAATATTTATATTATTTTTAAATCTAGGCACACCCTTTATCTGGGATGACCCTTACCAATTACAAACCTATCCAAAAAGTTTAGGCATTTTATATATTATTGTATGGTATTTTGCTTTTGCTAAATCTCAATCTGATTTTGTCAAAAAACATCTGCATAGTAATTATCAAAAAAAATCATGGGGTATTCCACTTATTATTGCGAGTATTATTTTAATTTCTTCTTTCACTATATTAGACTTCCGTCATAAATCAAAAAACGTACAATTTATTTGATCTTAAATTAATCAGCAAAATTATTTAATTCAAGAGATAATCCTTGGATGAAATTCAAAGATATTCAAAAATTATCAAACGTTAAGTTTCGTAGGCTTACCGGTGTTAGTTGGGCTACATTTAACCTCATGTTGGCCGAGCTAAATAAGCATTTACCTCGTCATATTGGTAAAGGACGACCGCATAAATTACCGTTGGAAGATCGTTTGCTCTTATGTATAGAATATTGGAGAGAATATCGAACATTTTTCCATCTTGGTATGAGTTACGGTGTATCTGAAACGAGTGCAATTCGTATCACACGTGTTATTGAAGATACCTTAATCCGTTCTGGAAAATTCAACTTGCCAAAACAACTTCCTAATCGAGATGAAGTGGATTGGGAAGTTGTTGTGATTGATGCCACTGAAATATTAGTTCAACGTCCAAAAAAAACAGAAGAAATGGTATAGCGGTAAAAAAAAGCGACATACCTTTAAATTTCAGCTATCTATGCACTATATAACAGGTGAAATACTGAGTGTATGTGGAAGTCATGGAAGCATGCATGATTTTAAAATATTTAAAAAAAGCATGAGGAAATTAAAATTTAAGCCCTTTTTTATCGTTGATAAGGGTTATTTAGGGATAAAGAAATTGGGTTTTGGATGCCTCATGCCATCTAAAGCAAAGAAAACTGAAAAACTAGATTCTGAATTAAAAAAGTTAAATAAAGAGATTGGTCGTAGACGAATTCAAGTAGAGCATGTATTTGGAAGGATGAAATGTTTTAAGATTTTATCTTGTGTATATAGAAATCGTCGTAAAAGATTAAACCTGCGGTTTAATTTACTTGCTGGCATATACAATTTAGATTGGGTGAAAGATAAACAATTAAATTGATTGAAAAATGATTTATGAAGGAAGTCTATTGATGGCCACAAGCTCAACAATTATAGATGCTAAATACAAAAGCTCTGCATTAAATAATCAAAAGAAACCGTGGGAAATGGATTGGGATCAGACTAACAGTCAAGTGCAAACTGAACAAAATACAAATGCAGAAAATCATTCTGAAAAATATGTCCAGGAATCAAATTCAAGTAATCCATTTTCTGACCCAAACTATGGGAAAGACCTGAACATAAGCGATAAAACACAAAGTGCTGAGCAACTTCATTATGATTCTATATTAGCTGCACATCCAGATGCACTGGAAATAGCCAAGCAAAAAGAATTTGAAAACTGGATAAACTCACATTCACCAGAATGGCGAAAATATTATGATGATGTAGCCAATTCCGGTACTGCAGATCAGGTTATTCAAATGATGAATGATTATAAAGCAAATATTATCCACTAATAAAAGGCCACCTTTATGGTGGCTTTTTACTGACTTAATTGGGTTAAATTGATTCCCATGAAGATTGTTGAGATGGATCACCACCCTTATATCTATACCCTTCTCTAATTTCTCCCGGTTTGGGAATGCTATTCGATGAAGGTGAAGTATTTAAATACTGTTGCGTCTGGGTATCAAAAATCTGTTGCGGACGATTAACCATAACATTGGCATTCTGATCCCATTCTTGGCCACCACCAACCGTCATGTAACGATCACGACCATTTTGCTCTTTCGCGCCAGTTAAGCGGTCGATCCGTGCCTGAATAGATTGACGCTGCTCATCTGTTTCGGCCTTATCATACATTTCATGCAGTTTTTCAGCCCGTTCAGTCTGTCGAATACCAAAACCTTCTTTTTTCTCAGTCAAGTTTTGCTGACGTTGTTTCAGGCCGAAATCAGTATTGAACTGGTAGTTGTCCTGACCCAGACTGGCAGCATGCCGCATATTTTGACCAGACTCTCGCATTCCAGTCTGTAGAATATTGGCCGAGTTATCTTCAGTGTTGTTTTGTATGCTGGTCGCATTATTCGCATCGGTAATATATCTTTGGTTTGCTAAATTAGCATCACCATCAATTAATTGCTGTCTGAGTCGAAGTTGCCCACCTGTTAATCCTCTTGCTCCCTTAATCACTGTGCTTGCATCTCTAAACAAAGCCTTACGCTCTGCCTCATCAAATTCACTTCGCTGTGGTGCTTGAGGCTGTCTCATGGCTCCAAAGCCTTGCCCTTGCGGATTCATCCGCTGTGCAATAGCGGCCTGAATCTGCTGTTCACTTGGCCCCATCTCCCGGGTATTGGCCATAAGATTTTTTACACCCTGCGGGTCTCTGCTAGGGGTGATCCCACCCGCAAAACCACTACTTTGCAACTCTGGAATACCTGTGGCACGGGCTTGAGCTGCCGCACTTGGATTTGCATAGCTAAAGCTATTACCTTTTTGCTGAATTGCATAAGGATTAGTATTAGTTGATGCGGGTTGTGCTGTCTGCCCTCCAACCGATGAGCCGTACATAGCATCATTTAACTGATCGTTAAACGATGGCGCTGTATTTGTTTTTTGCTGGGCAGCATTATTTTTAGGTGTACCACTTACAATTGATGCCACCTTAGCAGCTGGTTGTGGTTGTGTTTGATTTTCTGTGCCTGATTTCGCTCCAGACAGGCCAAACATTTGCCGCATACCTAGTCGCGCCTGATCGAAACCTTGCCCTGAAAATTCAGCACTAGGTGCAACCATATTGCCACGGTTTGGATTATTTGCACCACCAATCCAAGCTGCAGTACTGCGAGCACCTTCACCTGCACCAGCTGCTAACGCCCCTGCACCACCAATTAAACCTTTACCTAGACCTGTTGCTGTGTTTACCAGTCCACCCACAGGATTCCATGCGCCATTATCATGTTCTGGCGCGAGGAATGTTTTTGCAGTTTTACCAATCCCCCAACCACTTGATTGTGGCTGTTCTTTTGGCTGCACTTGTTGTGTACTTGCTTGAGTTGGAGCTACCGCAGGTGCATTCACTTTAGGTTGTGCTGCTGGAAATTGAATATTCTTGTTATCAGTCAGTGCAATTGCAGTCGATGGTTGGTTAAACCCACTGCGCGGCTGTCCTGCCCCCAGACTCCCTTGTGGCTGGCTCTGTGTTTTTAAATTCCGTTTCCATTCATCCTCAACCAATCCACCATCCCGAAAGAACAACTCTGGCTTTTCACCTGGTTGATCCATGATGGTTTGTGGTAAGCCGCTCGGGGTATGGGTCTGATCTTTCATTTGATCCAAGGCTTGTGCACCGACCGCATGCACCTGTTCTGGTGTCATCTGGAATTCGCCATTACTGACATTTACATCGACTGGCCGGCCTTGACCAAGCTGTTCTAAATTTTTCTCACCAATCTGAGCGGTTGAGTCTGCCGGCATGATATAAGTTCCATCTGGCACAGTCTTTTGTACATCATCAGACGTACCTGTACCCGGACCTTTGATTTTTCCGCCCTGTTTTGGCTGCTGCTTTTTAATTCCGAAGCTCATAAAAAAGCCCTAAATCTTATTTGATTGGTAAAAGATTACCCACCAGATAAGACTTAAGGCGAACCCTAGAGGGCTTACTAAAAATTAATAATAGTTGTAGCTATGGGTTTCGCTTTTGCTTTCGCTTTCGCTGGTCGATGAACTTAAGCCAACACTACCCGATGCACTCATGCTTGCAGATACATGAAGTGCAGACATGGCACCTGCTGCAAGTTGTGCATTGACTGTTCCAACGGCCTTAGCCGCTTCGAGCGCAAGTTTAGATTTCTCTAAGCCTTTGTTCATATTGAAATCGTATTTCTTCATCATCAGATCAGCACGTGCAATAGCCATACGCGCATTAGTTTCTGCAATACGTGTTTGAGAATCCAATGTCGAAATATTGGTACGCGCCACCATATCAATGTATTGGCCTTGCATTTGCAAATTAGAAATTTGCGTCCGTGACTGCATCTCAGCAAACCGAGCTTTTAAGTCTGCCTGGCTTGTCATGATACGAATATTGCCTTCGGTGTTTTTAACTAGCATGTCTTGATTGGCAAGTGCTACACGTGTCGAGAGTTCAGTTTTCTTAAATTGTGTTTCCATATCCGAAATGGCATGACGTGTAATTAAATCACTCCATTTCAATTGTGTTTCAGCTGCATTAATCTGCATACGTGAATTAATTTCAGCATAACGCCCGGCCATATCTGCTTCTGACAAAGCGATTTTGCTTTGCAGGTCAAGGTTAGCCATGGCCGACCGCGCCACCAAATCGTTATGCTTCGACTGCATCTCTGCATTCGATAGTGCAATTCGCGCTTTAATATCTGCATTCTTCCCAATCAAGTCAGCATTCGCGCCTTGAATCCGGGAGTTGGCTTCTTTCACTTTGGTATCTGCTTCAACATTACCAAGTGCCACACGTGTTGCCAGTTCGCTATGGCGCATTTGTGCATCAAGATTGGCAAGATTAATCTTCGACTGCGTATCCATCACTTTCGATTGTGCATCGACGTTAGCCAATGCAATCCGTGAATTAATATCAGCATACTTGCCGGATAATTCAATGTTGGCAATATTGGTACGCGATACAAGATCGGCCATCTTGCTTGAATAGTCCACTTCGGCTAGACGGTTTTGAACACCTAACTTATACATCTCGACGGACTGCATAAAGTGTGTGGTCGTGTTTTGCGCTTCGGCCAATTGGTAATCAATCCGATGTTTCTCTTGCGCAAGATCGGCATGGTATTTATCAAGCCTTAATTTTTCATGATCAATATTTGCCGCTTGGTTTCTAATCAAGATTTCATTTTTTTGTGCGTATGCTGAAATGCGATTGGTATAGTTTTGAATCAATTGATCATTGACTGAAAGTATAGTTTTATTCGCATCAACTTCGGTTTGATACATACCCAGGCGTAATTTATCAAAGTCAATCTCGGTTGAAACTGCATCCACCTCTGCACGATATAATTCAATCTTAGATCTCAGGGTATCGTTACGTTGCGCTACGGCTTTAAGTTGTGAGTTATACACGTCAACTTGCGTGTTAATCGTCTGCAATTTGGTCTGATATACTTCGAGCTCTTGCCTACTTACCTCTTGCTCCATTTTCTTAGATTCGAGATAAACCTTGTAATGATCAAGCTCTTTGAATTGGTGTTCTACCTGAAGTTTATACACTTCAAAATACAGCTTGAATGCTTCGTTCTCAGCGCTATACATTTGCACAACAGCATTATAGATATTCCAAAACGCTTCCATCCGATACTTAAATACTGCAAACTCATAATCACGCTGATCGAGATAGCGTTTATACAAGATTTCTTCGAGTTGTAATCCTTTTTCAATTAAGAAACGGACTTCATCCACTTGCTTGTTAAATGAATCCACACTAATCGTGCGGTTGGCTTCGGCCACACGCATCCGGCCTTCTTCCCGAATTGCGTCCATGCGTTTATCAAGTGCACCTTGCGGTGCAGTAAATCCGCGTGATGACCAATCATCTCGAACTTGTTGTACGGCTCGTGTCGTTGCTCTGTTTTCCCGATCTTCGGCAGCGTTATATAGCAATTTTTCAATATTTTGATAAATCTCAGACCAGGGTGTACCTTCACCGTTAGTCCATTTTGCAATTCGATCATATTGATTTTGAAATACCTTGGCTTCTTCTTTGAACTGCTCCTGATAGCCGCCCTCCTGAGTTTGAAGCAGTTGATCTAAGTCTTTGGTTATACCACTTTCATAAGCTGCTATCGCTTCTTGTACTTTATCCAGTTCGGGAGGTTCTTCATCGAACGTTTTAAGCTCTTTATATTCATACTCTTTGAGCTCTAGTTGTAGAACTTGAGGAAACTCACCAAAGTCAAGATCAGGTGCTTGAACATCATCAATTTTAAAATCGATTTCGGGTTTTGTTGGTAGATGGTAGTCATTACTTAATTGAGGTGCTGTTGGCACAACGAACTGTTCCATCGTCGGCTCATTTTCATTAAAGCCGTTGGTGTCAAGTTGTACTGGCTCACTAAGTGTAAAATTCTCTTGTCTAAAATCTAATCCTTGCGGCTGCGGTGCTTGTGGTGCTTGTGGCAGCGTGAACTGCGGTAAATCCGGTATCGGTGCTAACTGTGGTTCAACCGATTGAAGATCAGGCGTAAAGTTCGGTGCGTCAATCGTGCCACTAAATTGTGGCACATTGGCCGGCATTGGGGCCTTTACCAAATCCAGGCCCACATCATCTAAAACCGGCAGGTCAATTGTGTCCGGTGCGGCCGGAATCGGCAAATGATCTAGGTTAATGGGTTGCGGTGACACTAATGGTGGCGGTGCCAGGCCGCTTAGGTTTGGCACCAATGGCGGCTCAAGTCTAAAATCAAATTGCGGTAACTGTGCCGGATTCGGAACTGAAACATAGGTAATGTTGGGCGCATCAAGATTATTATCTGTACCAAGTTGCGGTATGCTGTCCGGCAATTGTGGCATGGTCAGGTTATCGCCAATACCACCACTTTCAATATTAATGCCGTCTAAATTATCAGTCGGCATGTCAAAATTCACCGCATTAGCCATCTCATCCAATGCTTTACGTGTGCCGCTTAGAAATTCTTTTGACTTATCTTCAAGGAATTTCATTTTATCGTTGACTTGATTAACAACCGGCTCAACTACATAAGATGGATCGGCTCTCCAAGAAACCATTACACTCTCCTTTTGGTCTGTGTCAGATCAATACTAAGATCGTTTAGGTAACAGTGCGAACCAGTCACCTTGACCGCAAACGAGAAGTGTCGCCCTCTCAAACCACGCCCGAATATGACTCGGCCATTGGTTAAATCGTCGGCACGTTCTTGGTTTAATCGATAACGATATTTCTGTAATGCTCCGCTTTGTGTGGTACCCACCACTACATCAAGCGACTTATCCTCACCGCGCAGCTCATATTCAAGATAGGCACCCAATGGATGCACCAATGCACCACGCCCTAGATCAATCTTGCCGGATTGAATTTCACCTTGAACTGTATCTTCAGCATCAATGACAAACACACCTTGATCATTAAGCCCAATCAATTGACCATTCACCACGGCCAAATCATCAAAATAAAAATCTTGGTAGCGACTCATGGCCCAATTATCTACATTCGCGGTCCAAGCATGGCCGCCATGTTGACCATCATTGATAGTATCTTCAAGGAACATCCAATCAGTAAAGTCTTGCTTGGCAAGCAATTGGTCTTGCCACTGGTCTTTCACTTGTAAAATATCGTCAATGACATGGCGATAGGTGCCAAGCACCACAATGGATTCAGCAATGCGTACTTCGTCATCGATATACTGTTTTAAACGTGCCTTGTCCTTGGATTCATCAAGGACCTGTAAGGCATCATGCAGTAATTCAGTCGCCTTGCGTTGTACTGTATCGTGAATCTGTACGCGATCATCGACGTGCTGTTGACTGTATTTAATCCCGGTGATTTCATCAATGCTTTTTAGTACATCAAGCGTACTTACACGTGTACGATGTTGTAGTTGATCAACGACTTGTACGTGATCTTCGATGCTGCTGTAACGCTTTACAGCGTCATTCACGCTATCTTGTAGTTTAAGTTGATCTTGATTATGGCCTTTGGCCAATTGCACACCGCTTGCTTGGTCAGCAATATGCAGTTGATCAATAATGCGCTGTTGAGTTAAATCGCGTACATCATCCCCGGCTGTAACATGATCTTCAATCAATGTCCGGCCAATGGCGCGATGATATACGCTATCTCTGGTTTTAAGTTGATCTTGAATGTGATTCTTAAAGGTTTGTGTACCCTCAAAACCTTCAACAACCTTGAGTTGTTCATGTGTTAATAGCCGCATCTTTTCGCAGTATTGCACATTGATAAGTAGTGCATCATCAATACGCTCAAGCGTTTGCCGGCTGTCTTGCAGCCGGTCAATGGCTTTGGCTAGTTCAACAATATTTTGCCGAGCATTTAAGCGATCCTCTACATGATCTTGAACCCGAACCGATTCGTCCACCGGCTGTAAGGTCCTATCAACCACGCTATCTTGAATCGTGACACTATCTGCTATGGCCGGTGGTGCAATCAAGTACCCAATGACCACCGCAATACGCGCACTTTCTTCAACTACACTTTTCAGCGTTGACCAAAAACTGTCACTGCCGTACACAGTTTCTTGCACATCATCACGGTAAAGGCTCATAGACTGCTCCTGTAGGCGTGGCGAACCACACCCATGCTTATACAGATAGACTTAAACGATAGCTAAGTTCGTACACATCGTTATTCTGGAAAGTACGTGCTGCTGCATACTTGGTCGCAGAGATTAATGTGCCGGTGTTACCGCCACGTGTAGCGTTGGTTAAGAGTGCTGCACCAGTCACGTTTAATTGTGAGGTGGTGGCAATAGTCACGGATGCAACTGCGGCCAGGTTTTCAATCGAATTGCCGTTGGTGTCGGTTGGATTCCATTGTGGACGTGTGGCGTTTGTATAGCCTTCGGAAAGGCTGACAATTTCACCGGCCACGCTTGCAAAGTTCGCTGCGGTCCAATTGGCTGCCGGTGCGGTTGAGCCGCTAAACAGGGCTAAGTAGTAGCCGCTTGCTTTGGCTTTTGCGCCTAACGCCACGTTCAAGATATGGGCAATCCCTTCATTGACTACAAGGTTCGGTGTACGCATCCATTCACCGCCATTGATCCGGTCGAAGTATTCACCACGCGCCAAAATACCTTGCTTGGGGAAGTAAATCCCCTCATCCGTTAGGTCGAAATTTTCATTGTGAACCGCTTGTGCTAGTTCTTTTTTAAGTTGTGTCATTGCAATAACCTTGTTTAAAAACAATAAGGTTACTTTATGATCGTGGTGATTCTACCGTCAAACCCTACACACCGACCACTTTGACCACTTACTCCTTGTATATGCTTGCTCTGCATTTCAATTAATTGGCCTTGATTTGATCCCATACATAAGCCGTTGCTTGCCAACCATAGCGCAGTACGACCACCGCCTTGTCCGACTTCACCGGCATCTTGATTATCTAAAGTGATGGCTGTTCCCTTGATTGGTGCTTGTGCAGTTTTCACTTCAAAGGTGAAATTATCAGGACTTGTGCCACGTAAAAACACCACCTTGTCAACCTGACCAACCCATAGACCACCTTCAACACCCACTACAAAGCTGATGCGCTGCGGTAGTCGCACATAGTCATATCGTGCATCGGTTAAGTGGTAGGTCATGCTTTGGGAAAAGTGCAGCATATTTTTATCGGCTGTGACCAATCGCCCTTGCCATTGCGTTAAAAACTGACCGCTTGGCATCTTGGATAAATGCTGAAAATTAGCAGGTCGCCCACTTGATTCAGCGGTGATATTGACTTCAACAGCATCGGCTGCATATCTGCCATATAAATACAGTTCAGTGCCATTGCTTGAAGTGATATAGACATTCACCCCGGTGATTCCTTCGCCTTTAATCAATGGCACAGTGACACGAATACCGGCATCACCTTCGACACTGATGAACTCAGTACGTGATAACTCCGATTCTATATCGCCACTTAAGTACGAGATGGCTACACCATATTGACCTGCCGATAAACTGCCTGCATCCTTCATCAAGAACGGATAACCAGGTGCATCGAGAGTGATTTTATTTAAGACCGCACCATTGAAGGTAAAAATCCCAAGGCTACCGGCAATGTAGACCAAGTTATTGACCACTTCAAAATTGGCATCATGGCCGACTTGACCGAGTTCTGTGCCGCTAAAGCTGATCGGATCGACTTTATACAGCATCCCCACGTGGTCCATACCGAATACGTCTTTGTGTAGCGGTGATTGCCATAGTTTTGTATAGACCCGATCGGATACCTTACGCCCGGACTTGCGAAGCTCGGCACTGCCGCGATCTGAAATATCAAAGTTGATAATATCGCGCATAAAATATGCCGGACTCTGGCCGCCAACGGTAAGTGCGTCATCATGAGAGGTATTATCTATACCTACGATTGGTAATAATTTCATTGTGTACCTATTCGTTAATCACACCAATGAAAGTGTGAGATTGTTCATTACTGGCAAGTCGGGAGTATCCAAATTTGTATCTTCGACCATGCTCATCTTTGACAGATATGTTCGCATAGTTGACCGATCCAAAAATAACCTTACAGCCATCCTGAAAAAACACGTTGCCAAACTGATCAGGTGACCTTGCATAAAACTCACTTGCATGTTCACGTGTGTGCAACTTATTTGCCATTTCATTGATCGAAACATGCAACTCATATTTGGTGGCAGGCGTACTGATTCTTTCCCTAAAACTATAGGTTTCAACCGTTGGTGGTTCGCCACCATAACGGTCCAGTGTTACCCCACCTGTCGGTGGATTAACCAAGTGGCTAACGTCTTGAGGTAAAGGACCTATCCAGTCCCCACTATCAGCAAAATCACTATAAGGGCCAGTATTGCTGTAATAATGTTCTTCTGCCCAAACCAATTTTCCATCCGTAGGTTTCGGTTTACCGGTCTTTTTGCAGCCCCCATCAAACGAATGGAAAGTGGGTTCATAAGTCCAGAACTCATAGCTATGTGGATCTTCTACCCACATCATACTTAATGATTCATTATATTCGCTTGAGCTGGTGACTTCCTTAAAAGCAAATATGGCTGCTGAGCGCATATAAAACGGCACTACAAAGGCTTCCACAATTTGCTTATTCGATGACTCCCATTCCTGGGTTTTATGGGTGTAGTATCGACTTCTTCTTAGCCTTCCATCAGTCCAGAAATAGAAGTGATACACGGCTAAAGGCTGTCCATAGCCCTTGTCTTCACCGTAGATTTTGGTCTTGATTTCCAGTGGCGCAATTTCCTGTCTGCGGTCAAAATCAGTCGAATAGAAAGTGCCTTTCAAACCGGTTAAGCCTGAATACTCGACCTGCTCCCAATTACCGACAATCATCACGTCATCAAAGTTACCCTCAATGGTTTTGTAAAACTTTCTTTCGTCATGGAAGTTTTTAATTACTTTGAGGTCGTTGTTAATATAATAAGCAAAAACAATGGTATCTATTTTGGGATAAGAGGTTATAGGTCCTTGAGGTGCGAAAGACATGCTAATACAGCCACCCATTAACGGCTCAGGCAGTTTTAAGGTAGTGCCACCATATAAATAGCCCTGGTTTGTTGTAGAGCAACGACCTTCATGAGTAGCAATTGGTTTGCAGGTGTAATTGTCCCAATATTCAACATCCTTGGCCCCATCGTTTCCGGCTCTTTGCAGGAGTTCATTAAAAGGAACACGTCTGATCTTGTAGCGAATTGATTGGGTAAGTGATTCAGATTCTTCCGGTAAAGCAGAAAAAAGCTGTGATAAATAGCGTGATAATCGAATAGATTCTTGAGGGCTTAAATCTGCTGTGTTCTGCTGTGCCATCCACCCCCTATTATCAGCAGATCCTAGTTGCAATGATATTTGATAGGTATATCCATAACAGTAATCGCTTATATAGTCGTAGCAGGTATTGATCAGGTTGGTACCATCCTTATTACAGCTCCACCCACATACACTTGAATATGCAGAATGGTTAAAGAAGTCAGATGAATCACATACTTTAACAATAACACCTGCGCGTACCCAACGCTGAAAATCCGCATTGATCGGGAATGGTTCTCCGCTCGGTATGGCACCAAAACGATCCAGTATTTTCTCTATCTCGGTATCACCAACTAATTCAATATACTCTCTGAATGCTTGCGTTTTGGTTGCAGGGATAATAGGTAACGGCATTGCCCAAACACCAGATGAATCGACCCGGATTAACCAGGGCTCATTTTTATTATCGAAAGTCACGAGATTGGTATTGTTGAATAGAAAGCTGTAATCAATGGTGCCTTTTTCATTGGGTACACCTGAGTATCCGGGCAGTCGGACATTTTCACCCATCTCAGCCATGACTTTCTTTTCAACGGATAAAGGCAATTTCATGCTGGCCTGTTCAACATCATCATCCGGCAGATTATCGATATCCTGACGACCAAACCCACTGACAATCTGCACCACTTCTGCCATAGCACCGGAATACCAGGTTGCTTTTAGTCCTTGATATTGGGTAAACATGACGTTTTCTTCACCCATCGCCTGAATCTCACCAGGGACAAAATACTGTTTATAGAGGTTGGTATAAGGGCATCGAAACTTTTGCAGCTCTCCAAAACTTAACTCACCATCATAATTGGCAAGCCTTTTGAGTGTCATCTTGCTCGGTTTCATTTCTACACCTGAGCCTTTATAAACAACACTTTTATCAATGCAGCCAGAAAACAACATCGGTATGCTGCTTGTTGCGATATTGGTTTCTGTGCGGACCTCTTTTTCAGATTTGCTTTTGAAGGCAATAGCACGAAACAGATCGCCGGTTTGGTAGATAATAACAAAACCACCATCAGGGAGTTCTCGCGTATATTTAACCGTATCGAGTTGTGATACGGCGCGATAGTTGCTGACCTGTTTTGACCATTTATCAATAAAAGACGAATCCCGAGAAGTGATTTCCCCATGATAAACATGCAAACTATAAGGTTTAGGACTGTGCATTTTGGCCACCTTTACGATAGTTGTCAGTATTACCATATGGACGAATATAGTGTACAGCGTGTTTGAGATCTGGAACGCCTAGCAGTGGTTGAGGTGGAATACCTTTAGCCGCGATAATCTGCATACCAGGTGGATCTGGTTGATCCCGGTTATACACTGTCATTTTTAAATTAAATTTCCCTGGCTCATATTCACCTACCACTGCGAAATCATTGCCATGTACAACAGCTTCACGCACCCGGTAACTAATCCACGTAGTTCCGTACATTGAGTGAACTTCACCACCGACACGTGTTGGAACGTGTTCACCTATACGCAGACCTTGCCACATATAGGGTTTATCGTTCGCCAGGCGAGCACCCATACTCAAAGAAGCAATGCCGACTGGTTTTACTTGCCGATGGAAAAGCTCAATTGAATTATTCCCCATTACAAAACTTGCTAGGCCAGACGGCTTAACAATCGGGTCGAATTTAACAATACTACTTACAGCAGGTCGGCCATACAGCGTGTATATCTGATTGGTACGGAATGATATTTGCTGATCACCAATCGGACCTAAAACGCCAATGCGCAAAAAACTCTGACCTTTCGGTTCAATAAACTTCTGTGCATTTTTCAAGGCTGTGTTTTCACCAAACAGGGAGAAGGTACGACCTGTGACCGCAAAAAAGCGTTGCTTGTGCGATACTTTAGGTATCCCGATTTCTATGCCGGGCTCTTTCGTACGAGCAGGCGTTACTCTGGTATCCAGGCCATCAACATAATGCAACGGCAAGCGGGGTCTAGTATGATTATCAATCGCCTGCTGTGGTGCATCCTTCACAGCCCATATAGTGTGCGGTGACATTCGAGGTGAGCCGATCTCAAGAAAATTATCTTTTCCACTATTCACGTAAACACGTCTGTTTTTATGCTCAACTTTTGCTGTACCGATCAAAATCTCCCAATAACCCGGCTCTACACGGACCGTGTTGGCCGTGACGGTGGGTTTCCCAAAAAGCGTAGTGAGATCGGTGCTGTCCGGGCGCAATACGTTTTGTGTGACCACATGGTATTTCCGAAAATCCGTTTCAAAGTTGACAGTGCTCATCCCCTTCGGTTCGATCAGGAACGGTAATACTTCACCACCAATGGATTCAACCTTATGCGTTCTGGATATCTGTGGCGGTAGAATCCCATACGTTGTCAGGTTAATCTTCTGCGTTCTATCCCCGATTTTATGACGACTAAATATCTGGGCATTTAAGGCATCAGGTTTAAGATAACGTGTATATAAGCCGATGTAATGCTGACCAAATTCACAAGAATCAAATTGCCACGGACGAACTTGAGGTGTGACATTCTTGATTGATGGCTCACCTAACAAATCTTTATGCTCCCAATGCGGAGTAATTTTGGTGAATCGCTCTGCGGCATAAAACCAACCATAACGCACGCTATCAATCGATCTTGGTTCAACATAACGCACACCAAGTTTTACTTCCGGCATCGGGACCACTGGTGGTGCAATCGAATAACCTTCCTGTATTCTCACGTTACGTATCGCATGTGAAATCATGGAGTTTCCGAACAGCGTTTGTTCACCTAAACTAATGAAACGATAAATGCGTCGCGTGTTTTCAACTTTGGCCACACCGTAAAGACTGTGTGCAAAACCTTTAGTAGTAACCGCTTTACCGGATAACCATACTGTATTCCAGGTTGAAATATGAGGTGGCTCTAAAGCTATCGCTTTAACATATCTGATACCGTGAGCGACCATCGATTTTGAGGGCTGTTCTATCGGTGAACTGATCCCTTGCGGATAGATAACACGCGCACCTAAAGTCAGGTTTTGATAACCGAACACCTGGAATATGGTGCCGTGTGTCTGTACTTTGCGGTTTCGATTGAATACTTCGTGCTGCTTTATTTCAGGGAACAGTGGACCTGCAGCACGACTGGTATCATCATGGTAGGGCTTGATGTACTGGTCTGAATTAAAAATATCGATGTGACCAAAGCGAAAATCGAGCTTTTCACCTACAGTCAGGAAACCTTTAGGCTTGATATGCTGAGTAGAGTTGTAGATCTCAGTCTGACCAAAAATCGTGCCGAAGCCTTGCGGATATACTGTCTGGCTTTCAGGAACGATACGGGTACCGAATCGCAGGAAGTCAAAACCTTCCATTTGCACAATGCGTGACACACCGACACGGTGATTGGTCGGGAAATACTGCCAGATTCCACGTGGCTCAATATATCGTGGTGAATGTGAAGCCCAGGATTTACCGAAACGTGTTAACGGCTGATTACTATTTTGCTCAACATAGCGAACAGCGTATGCAATACGTGTATTACCGTACAGTGTAGAAGGGTTTTGTTGCCTGGTGGTGACGTACTGCTCTTTATAACTTATACGCGGTTTGCTGATTAAAAAGAAATAAGCACCTGACGTATTCACATAACGTGTGCTGCTCTCTATTTTCGTAGTACCGAATCGGGTGTAAATCGCTCCTGAAACATCGAGGTATCGCTTGCCGTTTTGTGCTTTGGTGGTACCAAATAGCGTCATCACCCTACCGGTTGGGCGAATAACAGAATCCGAGTTTCGTACTTGCAGCTGACCGAATAGGCTGCTCACCCAACCTGCAGTGCGTGTGAAGGTCCAGTAGTTGTATATGACTGGAACACCTAGCACCATACTGTTTAAAGCGTTAGGGCGTAGTGTTTCGGCACCAGTATAAATATGCGCTGTACCGAAGGATTCAGAAAATATAGCATCTGGCGTTAAATAACTGACCTGACCAGACTGATCTTCTTCATCCAAATCGATGATCACATTCAACGCATGAAGTGGTGTATAACTTTCCTCAGCTTCGATGTCGAAAATCAGATTTAAGGGATGGTCAGGTTCATAGCTCATATTATACTGCCACAATCATATCTTTGATTTTAGCGTTTCGTTGGCGTGATTCATCGAAAACCGTCACATAACATTCCAGGTCTTTCGCAATGTTACCGAACTTAAATTGACCGGAAGGATCAGTTTTTATCTCCCACAACAATGTTTTGGTACTACGCTTAAATACTTGCACTTTAATACCCGACAGAGGCTCACCAGATAAGCGCACCGTACCTTTAATACGGCCAAAACCTTGATCTTCATTCAGCACTGTGATGAATGGTATTGGTTTTGATAAAACCTTATAACCCATGAGAATTAGCTTGTCATAATTTGGTTCATATCCGCCAAAAAAAACACGACATAATTTAAGACCCAATTTTTATCTCCTCTACAGGGACAGCAAAATATTGAATAGACGTACTTGATCTGGCTGTCGATAAGGTGTGTATCTTGATCAAAGATTCAAGGTCTATATCATAGGTTTCTGAAGGACTGTTGGCTGGTGAGGGTAAAGGACGATTGCTTGCCCCACTGTTATAGTTGATGCAATACAACCCTAAACCATAGCCAATAAACTGCCGAGTCGTATGTTCGTATATTTGTAGGTGAAATGCCGTGGTAGTCTGCTCACCTTGAATATCGTTTGGCAAGAAAGATGATATTGAGTTACCACTACTTATTGCTGTTGATGTGGATGTGCCGCCAGTGAACGCTACGCGAATGTTGCCAATTCTACCTAAATCACCGGCTTCACCCTGAGCCAACTCCAAGGCTGTAGTTGAAGTGATTGAAGCAATTGTGCAGCCAAGTACCAACGGATAGTCTATTGCTTCAAAGTCAAATGTATGAGCAGGGAATATCCCTAATATACGCCCACCATTATCTGTCATTCCAGCACCAGTTAAAAATGCCAAATGGTACATACTGCCAACTACACAAGCTTTACCATAAGCAGATAAACCTTGAGAATACGTGTAAGAATCGGTGGAAGGTTGGTGATTGTTACTGGTAAAGCCCAGAACGAATCCAGTTACAATACTTGTGTTGTTGCGACACGTATCAAGAGAATATGAATCGGTGATCTCGCCTGCACTCAGGTTAGCCGTTTTTCCAATGCAAACGTTCACAAGACTTTTCCCATTCACACCCGGCGTTGAGAATACAAAACGTACATAACACTCACGCTCGTCAAGATATCTCATCTTATAAAGCTGTACCAGACCTGATTCGTATTCCAGTGTCCAACCTAACGATGCAATATATGTGTCAAAACCGCCAGGAATTACTGTAGGCGCATCTTCAAGTGTAAAAGTGAGAGTGGTTGGGGTAACTAAATCAATCCAAAACTCACCGTTATTTATGTCAGCCAATAAACCTGAATCAATTTTTAACACACGATTAGCACTGTAACCATGCACACTGGCGTAAGTCAGCGTCACCCGGTCAACAAGCACAGAAACAGATATAACTGTTTTGACGTTATATCCATTACTTAACATTTTTTTGAAACGGTCAGGAAAAAGTGCTTTTGAACTTACGTGAAAGTCCAAGCCCTCATCAGAAAAATCAAAGAGTTTAGTTTGTGTCTGCTTCATCGATTAGCTCCCCATAAACCGTTTCATTTTTCCAGTAACCTTTTGCAAAATGCCATTCGGAATATTTTTTGAAAAAACCATCCTCATCAGCAAGTACGTGCGATTCAATCGCGTCACGTATCCATTCCTCAATGTTATGGCTACCACGATTTTCATCACCGTAAAATTCATTACAGTACATTTGAAACGGTGCGCTATTGATTAGGCGATACCAGTCATGCTTAAACACGATATCGCCTCCCATGGTGATGGGTTCGGGTGCAATCGATTCCATCTGCACAATAATTGGTGGTGGCTTAACAGAGCTATCTACCTGGACAACGATTGCATCTGGGGTGTTCTCAAGTTCGGACATAGGCTTCTCCACCCATGACAGAGGTGTGTCATGGGTTAAAATCTTCTATCAAAAAATAATCATAAGCTATTAAACTTTATAGATTTTATTTGCACCGTTGTCCCAGGTGATAATAATATCCCCGCCGTTCGGTGTGATTGGTAAGCCAGTTGCAGTATCCAGATATGCTAACAATGGACTGGTCGCCTCACTACCTGTATCGACATAGATCACGATGGCACCAATTGCACCACCAGAAACCGCTGTGAATGTTGCATCGTTGGCATCGGCTGCACCGCCATCAGTGGACTTACCGGTTAAAGTGACTGGACCGGCAATACGCGCAGAACCGGAAATGTCAGACAGGAATTTATGCGTACCAGCATTGACGGTATAAGCACTGGTGCTGACCAGTAAAACCTTAACGGTATCTGACAACCAGTTGAACTGACCTTCAAGGTAGCCTTTCCGTGCTGAGTCGTAGAGCGTATTCGCCATGATAATTATCCAAATAATAAAAACATGGCTTTATGATGTGAAAGTAGGGTCAGATTCGACCAACCCTACACGGGCCTTAAGAGCTTATGGCCAGAATGGTGTGACATGGTGTTCAAAATCTTCACGAACCTCACGACGTAAGTTGCTATCAGGCCGATCACCAAAGTAGTCAATAAATTTATACTCTGCGATCTGGGCACGGTTTGGATCCATAAACTCAGTATCAGGAATGCTGAATGCTTTATGCAATGCCCATTGCACCAGGTGTGCATGATGTGCCTGATTGATTTCCGGCTGATCTGTATCCTCTACCATATCCACAAGCGGTAAGCGATAGCCTTCAATGATCAGGGTACCGTTCTGCTCAGGTCGTGGTACCAGACGTAAACCTATATCAGATTGAATTGCATGTTCTGGATCACCGATTCTCGTACGCCAGTTGCTGTGATAGCGATGACTGAGAACTTCTTCAGAAGCCAGCTTTACTTCATTTTCACACTGGCCATGACCAAGATCAAAGCGTAAATGTGTCAATTCATAGATACGCGGATCAAGCGGGTACTGTGCCTGCCCTGCTGTAATTTGAATACGGCAGATTGTGGCATCTTCTGCTTCATGCAAAAGACGGCCGCGGATACAGGCCTCATGAACTGCGTCATTTAGCCATGCATCCACATCTTCATCACTGGTGAAGTATGGCTGTACCGAATCACCGGCTTCAACACGAAATCGACGACGCAGTTCTTTTAAGTCCATATTTAGATCGCTCCAAACTGACGTACTTTTTCAATCGCTTTATCTTTCAGCTCATCCAGCTTGAATGAGTTCGGATTTACTTCCTCGCCATAGTGCGCCTTGATGTAATCCGTCACAGCCTTTTTGGTACCGAACTGCTTGATCGATTCAACCTCATTGAAAATTCGATCCTGTTCCTGCTTCAGCTTGTCCTGTTCAGCCTTTTGCTGTGCCAGAATTGCATCGGTATCATCCAGATCTTGTGCTACAGGTGCATCACCTGCTTCTACTTCTTTGAATTCAGGATGACTCAGGAACTGCTTCGCAAAGTTGCTTGGTACCATACGTGGCTGGCCACAGTTAAATACCAGTTTGGTGCCGTACAAGTTATCTGTGAACTGGTCTTTCGGGCCGTCATAGACAATGGTCACGCCTGCTGTTTTAACTTGCGCTGCTGCCGCTGCACCAATTGGCTGAGTCTTTTGAGCTGCCACCTGCAGCTGTAGTTTGACAAGTTCGCCATTCAATGCAGACACATCATCAGGATCAGGCATATCTTTCAGTAAAGTCACCACTGCTTTAAACAGATAGTCTTTGGTTTTCTGCTCTGCAGGTAACTGGTCATAAGGCAGGATGCAAGGATGGGTTTTCTTTTCCAGATCTTTTACTTCACCATAGGTCCAGCCATCTTGTTCTTTTTGGGCTAACCAAGATTCATGTGACTGCTCAGGTGTGGTATCCGGGTTTTCTAAATGCAGCTTTACGCCGTACTCAATACTTTTTTTGAGTTCCTCAGAGGTTTCTTCCCAGGGTAAATGAGACTGATCACCCAGTGATGCGGAATATGCCAGATTCATTCCATGTGCAATTGCTGCCAATAAAGCGATTTTCATAATGATTCCTCATGTGAAATATAAAAAAGGGATGGTGACTCGCTGAAAATCATCCATCCCATAAACTTCATGTTTTTATACTTTTACTTAACGCGGGCCAGTCAATTCACCAGACACCACAATCTTGATGTCCGATGCTTTGGCATTGGCCGCACCACCCGTGGTGAGCGTTAAAATCGCAGGCTTTGGCAAAGTCACCAACTTGGTACCGGTTGCACGTAAACGTGCTGCGGTCGCCAGTGCACCACCGTTAATAAAGTACGCTGCATCCTGCGGTACTTCGCTTGAGTCCACACCATCAGCATATTTAAAGCCCAGTGAACCAGTCACAGCTTCGGTCATCGCCGTATTGATAAGCACCTGTGCATCATCCAGTCGGAAGCCTACTGGCAATAAACCCAACTCGATTACATCACCTGAAGCCACTGCCACATCGGAATTGGAATCCAATACTGCGCCTGCCGCATTCGTAGCCAATGAGAAAACAAAGGCTGTCACGTTGCCGTATGGCACTGCACCACCGAAGCGATTCACAAATCCGCTATTACGTTTAATTGTAGCCATGAGTTAAATACTCCTAAATTTTGACGTAGGGCTGATCACTCAGCCCTGTTTCAGCCTTAGCCCTGGATTTTCACTACGGTATCGACTGCAATCACACCATGATCGGTGTACTGCATGTTGCTACCATCACCATCCACATCGACATCAAAGCGGATTTTCTTCACGCCACGAATTGTTCCGATCAAAAGCTCAGCCTTATCGCCATGATCCAGATCACCCTTTTCAGACCAGAAGTAAGGCACACCCGAGGTTTTATGTGCAGCAAATGCTTCTGCCAACGCTTGGCCACCCAAGATGATTGAACGATCCACCGCATGCGTTTTACCAAAGCTTGCAGGTACAAGCGCTGACGCTTCTGCTTCAGAGGTATAGCTTGTTGCATACTTGATTGCATTACCTGCAAAGAAGCGGATGGCATGTGACATTTTGCGGATCAGGAAGCCGTTCCAGATACCCACATCACCACGGAACAACGGATGCAACTTGGCATTCGATGCACGCGCTACCGCATCAGCTACGAACTGACGGAAGTTTGGCTGTTTTGCGAACCAGTTATACTGCGCTGGAGATACCAGCCATACACGTAATGGCGAATCTTCCGATCCATCATCGCCTTCAACCTTAATACACGGTGGCGGTAGGATCATGTCATCCAGCACCTGCTTCATTGAATCCACAGTGTCCAGTGTGAAAAGGTCTGTAGTTGCCAGAGATGCTTCACCAGCATTGGTGGTAAATGATTTAACGCCTTGGCCATCGACCATAAAATGACGGTTTTTGGTTGGTGCCAGAACCTTGTTCACCATAATTTTGGCAAACTTCGGATCTTCCTCAGTTGGGATTGGCCATTCCACGTTTTTAACGAAACCACGTGCACCACACAGATGAACTAAAAGAGACATATCGCTATAGCGATCCATCAAGTCCTGTGCAATTGGACGACCCATACGACGGAAATCTACTGGTGAACGGATCTGAGTCATGACGTTGCCCAGATCTACAGGGAAACGTGCCTGGTCTACACGCAGACGATCTTCAACGATCGACATACCGACACCGCGACCTTCAGCATATTCACTACCCATGATCGGATAAGCGTTTACTGGCTGGATTAGGTTATAGGTAACTTCATCACCCAAGCCTTTACCCAAATCTTGAACACGTACAATCGGCATGTGTTTAGAGGTTTGTTTTTTAATGGTCGCTTCTGCACTGCCTTCACCTTTTGGCATTGGGCCAACCAGGTTATTCAGTGTGCTTTTACGGCGTAAGCTTTTTGCAAAGAGTCCAACGGACTGTTGCATCATATTGGTTTTATCGCCGTATGCGGCATGGGTTTTATCAGTCATGGTATTCTCCACTAACAAATTTATGCACGACGGCTCATGTACGCTTCGACTTGATCAGGGGACCAGTTCTCCATTTCTGCGAGAAGTTCAGGACCACTAAGAGCCGACAAACGTTCATCAGGGGATAATGCTGCAGGTGAACCTGCAGGTAGATCCGTCACGCTGTGCGGTACTTTGGATGGAGCGTTCTGTACAGCTTGCTTGGCTTTTTCCACCATGGCCTGTGTTGGCGCTGGTGTATCAACCTTTGGACTGACATTGTTTTGGGACTTGTACAAACTTAAGAGTTCAACCACCTGCTCTGCATTGCCCTTGTTCAATACATCGTCATAGGCACTGCGTATAAAGCTTGGTTGCGCATCTTTCCATGCCTGAAACTCTTGCGATTCTGGAATCGATTCATAGTCAGGATGTGCAGATCCGATATAAGCAAAGTGTTGTTGTTCCGCACTCAGCTGTTGCTGCTGCTTAAACGGTGCAAGGGCTGCATCCATCATGCTCTGCACTTGTGCAGATACACGCTGGCTCACCAGTGCTTCGACTCCCTTGGCAATCGCTTCTTCTGAGAAATCACCAAACATGGCCATCACATCAGCATTATTTCCACTTGCCTCAATGACTGCCTCTGCTACAGCTGCATTCTGCTGTGCGACCTGAGTGTTACCAGGTGTCTGCTGTGCTGCTAACTGCGCAGTGAGTTGTTCCACTTGCTGCTTATACTGCTGTACTTGTTCACGGGTTTCTTGCAGTCGTTCATAAGGAATGGTGTGTTTTCCATCCTTCGCTAAGACCACAGAATTTTCCGCATTTTCTTCAACTGGTGGCGTTGGTTCAGGTGCCGGTGGTGGTTCCACTGGTTCTGACGGAGCCGGCTCAGGTGAAGCTGTCCCTGCATCTGCTTTTACGTCTTCTGGTGTAGTGGCTGGCACACTACCTGTTTCTGCAGCTGGTTCTGCAGTCTCGCCAAATAGCGCAGCTTCTAATAAGCTTGCGCCCAGATTCTGTTGATCAGCATCCGCGTTAATGTCTGTCGTTAAATGCTCTGTATTACTCATGCCTTTCCTGCCACTTATCGCTGTAGCCGCATATAGGTGAAGTGCTGACTTTTAAGAGTCGCTTGCTGTCGATTGCTCAACGTAGGCTTGAGTATTTGGGATATGGCAATAGATGGTCGAACCCTACACGGGGGCAATAGGTAGGCAATAAAAAAGCCACTAATTAAGTGGCTTAAATAGATTGAATGTAGTTATAGATCTAATCGTCTATTTGCTTCAATTTCTGCATCAGTAGCATGGCGAAACTCATCATTACTAAATGGGTATAACAAATTTTCTCCACAATCCAATAAAGAGTGATTAGGACGCCAATTGGTTGTATGTATCCAAGTCCATAACTTTGGTGCACATCTTTTGCTGATCATGACAACCTTGTCACCTTCCTCATAAATATTATGTTCCCGGCGGTATTCGAGAAGTTCTTTAACTAAATCTTCGTGAACAATCCACCCAGAAGAAGGGTGATATATACCAACTTCATCAACCGCTTCCTCAAAGTCTTTTATATTCTGAGTAACAATAGCTTTAGCCTTCTCATACCCGCCTAATTTCTCTATCAAATCCATCTCATTTGCTTTCATACATTCAGCCACCAATAAATATCTTCAACTGTTTGTTTGAGTGATGTTGAATACTTATTCAATTTACCATTGTGATAAATTCGAAATTCACCATCACGATTAAAGCAGACCTCAACTTTTATAAAATCAAAGTAACCTTGGCCACGGAGCATGCTGGAGAGAATTACCCGAATCTCATCCTTAGTTAATTTTTTAATCTGATGCCAATCCATTCTTATTCTCCAAAAAAAGCCCACCCTTGGGGAAAGGTGGGCAAAAAAGGGTAAGAACCCACAGCGTTATCTGGCCCTGAGCGTAGGAGTCGAACCTACCGTACCTGAGGGATTGGTACGTGCACCGCCTGCAGCCAAGGATTCGTTCCCACAAGATGCTACGAATAACATCGAGGGGAACCGGCAGTAGTTTTAAGAGATAGCAACGCTCTTATTGATTGACAAGCGCACGGTACAAACGATTTCTTGTGGTTCTGCTTTCCCTGCGGCTAACCCCAGTTGCTACTTGCATCACTCCACCACATCAGCTGTGGATTCAATCAATATGCTCGTCTTTCCGAACCGTCAATGGAGATTAAACAAACCTTGGCTTGTTCACCGAATGATGCTCAGCACCACCCGATATATTTATAGTAAATCGCCGGTTTACGACGGCGTGTATAAAAAAAATACAAACAGTTCAAAGTGGTAAATATTTTAATTGCTCGACAAAAAACTCGAAGGTTTCCTGCTGGATCGTCTCTGATTCATTGTCGAATAAGAGACTATAACGGTCATCGATACGACGGAACGAGAACGGAATACCATCTGCGGTCATACCGTACAGATCCAGTGCATCAGATGACTCATGCTCAATCGTGAACTCAGTATCATCAGTCCAGCTATTCAGGAAGTTATCGAAGCGTTCGCATAGTGGCCCTTCCTCTGCATCTAACCAGTGCGACTCATCTTCCTGCTTTGGCTGGGTCGCAATGGCCACAGCTATCGCCATGGTCAATGTAGAAAGTTTGAATGGTGGAGCAATTATAGAAATCGTCTTAGTCATAACGGATCGTTGCTCCTTTCAACCAGCCACTGCACACAGTACCAGCCACACGCTCACCCTTTGGATTCGTCGCAGTAAACTTAGTAGCAAATGTGTCATCCTCAGAGCATGAAAAGAATGCACGACCATGAGTTTCAATATCCGTAAAACCTTGGGCCTTCAAAGCCTTGTTTGTATCATTCGGTGATGAACAAGCCGTGAATGCAGCTGCAAACAATAGAATCAAAGTTGCTTGTAAGAATTTCATATAAATCTCCTCAATCCATTTGAGAGTGGACATAGCAATCCACACCCTTGGACTTTAGATAGTCTTTAGCTGCTTCAATGCCAGCTGTGTTTTTATTGCCTTGGCCATATGAGCGGCTTATCACAAAAGCACCAGCATACGACCAGTGCTTATAACAATTGATTCCAGCATTTTTCAAAGTTGATTCTCTTACGCCTTTCAGCCCACAGATAACCACTTTGTCTAAGTTCGCAGTGCCACCATCATCAGTCTTATCTGCGGCCTGCTGACCGATGGACAATGCCCCATCGATCAGCGTTTTAAGTTCTGAATACTTATTCAACCCAGCACCCATTCATTTTTATAAGCCATTTCTTTAAGCATGTTGATCGCACTATCAAATGCCACAACTTCGGTGATGCCATTCATTATGATTTGTGGACTCGGTGTATCACCTTCTCCCAAAATATTCACCGTAATCACACATTGCCAATAATCCAACTGATCACTAGTCACTGCTTCTTTGAAGTCAAACGTTACTGGACCGATCAATGGCAATATCTTTAGCGTCGGAATCTTTTCCCACGGCTGCAACTTGTTATGCGCATCGATCAGGTCTTGTTCGTACTTTAAATGGTCGAATGGTTCTTGTAGTTCTACCAAACGAATTGGCGATTCGCCACACGCTTTTCTACATTCCATCATCGGATTGCGATACAGGTTATAACCTTCCAGTTCCCATAATTTATCTTGGGCCTTCTGAGCTGCCGCTTCTTGTGCATACTTGATACCAAGCGACACATCAAAGTTTTCTTTTGACACACAAGCGGTATGGCCAGTTGCTAAATAGAAATCACCATTTAAAAATGCATGAGCGAATGTGGAGGTCGTACCTTCAGGTTGCTCAAAGACGTATTGCACACGCTTCATCATTTCTTTGATCTGATCAAGTGTGACGCGTGGAGCTTCCAAACCTTTGTCTTGAATCTCTTGTTCCATCTGTTCATCTGTATGTGACATGAATGTCTCCTGGTGGATTATTCGTGGTGATCTTTAGAGTTGATGTCTTTGATATATGCATGCTCCATCAAGTACGACGCAGCCATGATGATCAAGGCACAGATCATCAAGGAAATGACGACCGCAGCAAGACCAAGGCGTTCCGTGTGATAGAGAATTAATGAAAAGATCAGCAAGCTGAGAAGGATCAGAAGAATTATTTTTTTCATATGCATCATCATCTCAAAGACTATGCAGATGATGATGCTGTTATGGTTTACGTCATGCTGTATAAAAATCAGGCGAATAGTTGAATATTACTTTTCCCATAGAACCAATTTTTTCAAGTCACTCAACTTGTAATGCGTATGCTTGTTATGCACACCAACAACAAACTTGTCTGCATAGAATCCCTGTGTATTCGTATGCTCTGAATACTCATCCACGTAATACAAACACTGAGGATCCTTAGGTGCAGCATTCAAAATACGGATCACACCTGCATGACCGGTTTTATTTAGGAACGTTCGAGCCTGTTCAATGTCCATAAAAATAGCCTCATCTGGTAATGAGGCTATTGTTTAGTACTGGGCTACGTCTTACAGCTTAATATTTAACCAATATTATCGCTGGTACATGGAGTATTTCTATTTACTCTGTGATTAAATAAATTTTTAAAATTAATAAATTAGTGTGTGTAATGATTAACCCAGAAAACTACAATTTGATAATTTGTGTAAATGAACAAGTTGATGAGCAAATAATCAGAAATATTGATAAATCAGTAGAATTAGTACCAGATACTTTGATAGTTTCTAGTCCACCTACTGGCCCTCAAGCATCTGTACTGCTACTTGGTATTAGCATTATCGCAGTAAAAATATGTGAGGGCTTCTTTACTAAAATAGGAGAGATGATTGCAGAAAAAGCTTTTAGTGACTTGATGGGAACCATAAAAGAGAACCAACAAGAACCATATATTATAACGACTGGTGGTATAATAAAGGGTACGACAAATGGCTACTCTTTACATCACTCAATAGTTTATGCACTAAATGATCGTTTAAATTTAAAATTCATATTTAAAGCTGATTGGGATATGTCTCAGTTTAATAAAGCTGTAATAATTTATAACAGAGAAATGAGAAAATATATAAAGAATCAAAATAATCAAATTTCTAATATTATTGAAACAAAATTACCTCTCTCTGGGTTGCATGTTATTACTGCTGATCTTGAGAGCGACTCAATCATTCATGTTGATATATTCAAGCAATAATATTTTTGAACATTAAAAACCAGTAACAATAGCTACTATATTTCATTAAAGTTGGTCACATTTAAAATGTGACCAAGTTGGAATATTAACTCAGATTATCACTGGTCCTAGCCGTCTCAATTCCTTGCAGTCCAGTAGAAGGCTGTTGTGGTACCGGTGGGTTCATTGGTGATGTATTCTGCTGTACTTGCATCTCGGCAATACCTTCACTGCCGATCTGAGCACCTTCCCCTTCCAAGTATGGAGAGCGGATATCACGTGCCGCTACTTCACCAGGTATAGGCAAGTTCGGATCATCACCCATTGGATTAGGGCGCTGATACCCGGCACCCTGCATAATGATATCGGCAATCGGTGCTGCTTGTGGCACCTGAGCCACTTGTACTGCTCCTTGTACTGCACTGTACTGCGACTGAACGCCTGTCTGTACAGCCTTGGCATCAAGCAATTTAATATCACTTTCAACCTTACGCTCTTTTAAGCGCAATTCTTGTAGCTTGATCTCATTGCCAGATTCTTTCAGAGCCTGAGCCACTGCATCCTTAATACGTTGTTCCACTTCCTCAGGTGTCGGTGCATCCACCGCATCACGAATGCTTTGAATGATGTCACGCTTGAACGGCGTATCCGTAAGCGCAATAAGGTACGGCAGAATCGTCTGCTGAATATTTGGTGGCAATGACTTGGTAACTTCGGACAAAGCTGCAAGCTGCTGTGCACGGAATCCACTGGTACTTGGCACATCCTCAAGAATGACTTTGATGCGCGTACGCTGTACATCATTAGACAGATAGGTATAACCCATTGGATCTGTCTCAGGCTTATTGATATGCACACGACGCTCTGCAGTAATCGCATCACCTTCAATCACCACGACTTCTTCCTTGCTGCCCAAGTCTTCTACAATCATAGAAAGTAATAACTCACCGACCAGGGTTCGAGATTCCTTAAAGTGATCCATGATTTTACGCAATGCCTGGTTAGACTGGTCAATCTGCAGCTGCTCTTGTCGTCCACTGGTTGCTGTACCCTGCCGACCTTGGAAGCCTGAGGTAATACTACTGGTACGCTCAATCGAGATCCGGCTATCTTCTAGCAACTTAAATTGGTGCTGATTCAACTCAAAGTCACGTTCAACTTCAAACTTTGCTCCAGTCTTGGCCATATGCTGCTGATTCAGTTCAATGTAGGCATCTGGTCGTGCAATCTGCTGCATGATCTGGCCACGTGTCATCTGAGATGCACCACGTGTTGTGGTTACACGTACCGAACTTAAGCCCCAACGCAGCTTAGCCTGTGTTGAATTGATCAGATCTTGGCTGTACTTCATATCTCGTACAAAGCCATATGGAATGCCGGTATTGTCCTCACGGAATCCTATGAACGGCACATAAGGGAAGCTTTCATGCGGATATGGTGTAGGCCCATCGTATAGGCAATGTGGTCCCATCCAATAGCTACGACGCATTTTAGCCACCGGTGCACGTTCAGGAATCGCATAACCATTTGCTGCAGCATAAATATGTGCTGGATTATTTTCATCAAACTCGACGATCCGGCCATCATCAAAGCGCAACATAGTCAGTTCTACCCACCGGCGATACCATACTTCTGAGACATTAATCTCTTTAGATGTCTGATCGAACCAGAAACGTTCGGTCTTAGACCAGGCTTGAGCATCACCCCAGGCATTACGCAGACCGGTAGAGTTACCACCATCAATCATACTGTCATGCTGCCACCACAAAGCACCATGTCGGCCAATTGTCTCTATCAGTTCTTTATGCTGAGGGAATGCAATCTTAAGGCGCTGCGGATGTACCCATCGATTACGGCGCAACCATCGTGCATCACTCAGGTCATCTTCCTGGGCTTTCATATCCCAATGGATTTCATTACGGTTCACCGCAACACAGCGATATGGATACTTCAGCGGATCTGCTTCACGTTTGACCTCAACCCAACCGATACCACAACCAATCATCGGCCGGAATGCATCACTACATGCCTTATCTGCTTTGGATAGTCGCTCAGCCTGATTCAATTTATAGTTCAGTGCATCTGCAACATCCTGACCACCAGGCTCGCCGTTGGGTGTCACACGCCAGTCTGTCCGTGTTTCCAGCTCATGACCTTCAATGGCACGCAATGCAGGACCAATCATATTCTCAATGGCAGGAGGAATACCGATCAGCTTCATCCGGGTCAGTAATTCACTGTCCAGCTGGTTGCCATCGGCATAGTCCATTTCTTTATCTGCAGTCGTACGCCAGTGTGGTTGCTGCTCTATCTCATCATGGATCTCATTGAGCTCTTCAAGACTCAATGCCATTTCATCTTTAGCTTCTGGCGTATCAGTCACTGAGTTTTCATCATTCTGCATGCTGCTACCTGTTCTACATTAGTCGCCAGTCGACTGGCTCATCGTTATAGTTATCTTGGCGTTTTGGCTCATCTTCTGCGAACCCTACACGGCTCGTCATATCTGCCACATCTTCAATCAGACCTGCATCCTTGGCCTGTGCCCATTGACGTAAAGCATCGGCACCTTCAGAGCAGCCATTGGCCTTGTTAGGCTGATCAATAAAGCATTTATCTGCTTTGGAGAATTTCTTCTGATAGCCTTCGATACGCTCAATACCTAATTTGCAGCCGTCTTTATCGAACCAGGCATTCTTTAGATGCTTACGTGTGGACTGAATACCGTGGATCAGCTGAGTGATACGCGGCACAATGACAAAGTTATGACCAGGTAATAATTCTTCCAGCTGCTCTAATACAGACTTATTAAAGTCCCCTAAACGCTGGTGCGCTGCATCATGTGGCAGGAAGTGGGTGTGATAGATGTAATCGTGTGATTTGATCTCTGCTACATAGTGTCTTAGATCTTGGCCATGTTTCTCGTAGTAGCGAATAAAACGGTCTTGGCCATTCATGATCTGCTGGTACCAGATTGCACAGCCGTCATGATTCCCGATATCCCAATAGGTATAAGTCGGCACATCCAACACTTCGATCTGACCAATACCACCACGCTTACGCAGTGCCAGCATATCCTTGGCATAGTAGTTACCATCTTTGGCCACCTGGAATGCTTCATCAGGGAATGATGGGTATTCCTGCCACATCTTGGCACTATCACCGCGAAGGTCATTGTCCCGTGTCAGCACATACCAGGCACGCTGATCAGGATCGAGACGCATCTTTATCCCCATTTTCTGGCGTACGATCAGCTCAACCTCATCCAGTTCTTCATGATCTCTGGCTGAAATAGTGACTTGAGTAGAATCAATCCGGTACTTCGGCTCTTGCCACCAGGCATAGAAATGGAATCGATAGTCTTTAGATGTGAGAACTTTGCGCAGCAAGTAGTTGGTCTGTGCTGCCTGAACCATTGCATAGAATGAACCGTTACGACCTTCCGCCGTGGATTCAATCACCAGCACACCATTGGTCGGTACAGTTGGGATCGAACCGGTAATAACCTCATCATCTTTGGCCGGATCACTCGCACAGATCTTACCAAACTCTGAAATCAGCATGCGGTGGATGGTACCGGAACGAAATGATGTCGCTACACGGATGCTCGATCCATTGTGGCCAAACTCAATTTCCGACTTGTTATAGGCTTTTAAAGGGAACCGTGCTCTGATTTCATCCGGGAGGTTGTCGTAAGCAAACTTGATCTTGTCCTTAAAGATACTGAAAACCGTGGGCAAGTCCTGGGCAATGATGGCGCAGTTCTGGTTAGCATTGAACAATGCATGATCCAGCCACAAGATACAGATCAAAGTGGTAAAACCGAGCTGACGTGCTTTTAGGATGATGTTGCGGTGCCACAACCGGTTTAAAAATTTGATCTGTGCAGCGTTCGGTTTAAATGGCAGTTCAAAAGTATCGGCTTCAATGACATTTCCCAAGTCATCCTTAAAGTCATCACCCTTAATTTTGATCTTATATAGACAGCCGGAAAAAATACGCCATTGCGGGTCAGCCAGACATCTTTCCAGTTCTTCCTTATTTGTGGGTAGTTCCGCTAAGCTGGTGTTATACATCATATAATCACCACTTTTGCACAATCATGGTGCGCTTTTGTTGCACGTACGCGCATGAAATGATTTTGATGTGGGTCATTGGTCGTTCTATTCACGTAGCGTCCCCATTTTCATTATCGAACTCAGGGTCATGTGCTACAGGCTGGAATGTGGATGAGTTACTTTGAGCGATTCGATTGATCAATGCAGTCAGATCATCTGCCTTTTCTTCCTGCTTTTTATCCAAGCCATAGACTTGTACTTCCAGACCAACCAAAGTCTTGAGCGTGTCGCCCAGATCCTTCATCGACTTCACCCGGTTCGGCAGCTGGATGATCTTCATGTACAGGTCATTCAATCTATCCTGACCTTTATCATCCTCCTTGCGCATGACATCGCCAAAATCTTGCAGCAATGCGATGTTGTCCAGTCCGATTAAGTGCTCAAGTTCATCAAACAGGCCCATACATAAGTTTCGGGCACGCTGGATATCTTTACGCTGATTGATCTGGATGCTGGCGATCAAATTGGCATTGGCATCAATGGTTTCTTTTTCTGTGGCCTTATATTCTGGTGAGTTGCGTACTTCTGTGCGTACCACTTCAGTGCGTACTATTGCTTCGGCTTTTGCTTTGATCTTGCCGTTTAAATCGCGGGTCCATTCTTGGGTTTTTGCACGCTTGCGAATAGCACCATCAGATACGCCAAAGGCTTGTGCTATCTGTCTTATAGACTGCACGCCTGCACGATATTCGATTTCAATACGTTCCCAATCAGGAGCTGTTTTCTTCTCTGACATCACACCACCTTTGCTTACAAGGTGATGATGGGAGTGCGCGGTGCGTACTGTCGAACCCTACAGTTTTACGCAGTGCGTACAGTGCATAGATGTTCCACGGAAGGATGATTTATTCTTTTTTCTAATTTATAGTGACTCTAACTATAAATACACTTATCACATTTCGATTACAGGATACCAAAATGTCTTTATTAGACTCATACAGAAGAACTGTTCAAGATACAGCTAAAAAGATTTCCCAGGCTCTAGCAAAAAAAGGGAAAGAAACTGAAAGCATTTCAAAAGAAAATACAAAAATTGCAAACTTAAAAAGACAAATTAATAGTACTAGTTCACTAACTACAATTAAAAGTAAGAGTAAAGAGATTGAAAGATGTGAGGCGGCAAAAATAAAACATTATGACAATATAGCTAAACATGAGAAAGAAATTGCAAGTTTAGAGAAACGTAAAGGTGAATATGAAAAAAAGGTCTTCGCTGAAGAAACAAAATTAGCTAAACAAAATCAAGTTAAAGTCGATCGTGCTAACAAGGAACAGGCAAAGTTAATGGCCAACTTATCTTCTACTGTGAAAGATCATTCACAGGAAATCAAAAAACTAAAAGAATTACCGAAAAAAATTACTGTTTTATTTCTAGCGTCTAATCCACGTGATCAAGGGCAATTAGGGTTAGATATTGAAGTGCGATCTATAGATGAACAAATTAGTAAAGCGCGTCATAGAGATTCTGTGAAACTTGAATCTAGATGGGCAGTTAGGCCTGGTGACATTTTGCATCATCTAAATACTTGTGAGCCAACTATTGTCCATTTCAGCGGTCATGGCAGTGATGACGATGAGTTGGTTTTAATGAACAATAATGATGAAACAAAGTTGGTATCACTTGAAGCTATCGTTCAAGCTATGAGCGTAGCAAATGATAATTTACGATTGGTTTTCTTTAATACCTGCTCTTCGTTTAATCAAGCATCATTAGTCACCCAACATATTGAGTGCGCAATCGGGATGACCCAAAGCATTACTGACGAAGCTGCACAATATTTTTCTGCTCAGTTTTATTCATCTATTAGTTTTGGCCACTCAGTTCAAAAGTCATTTGATCAAGCTAAAGCAGCCTTAATGCTTGAAGGAATTGATGAGGCAGAAACACCTATGCTGTACGTAAAAGATGGCCTATCTGCCAGTGACATATATTTACTGTCTGCTGAATAATTTTTCTTTAATGAGTCATGTCAGTCAATTTTGAGATGACTCATTTTTATTATTTGATCTTATAAAATATTAATCTCATAGACTGACCATTATCCAACACTGGATGTGGCATTCCGTTATGCACCACTTTCATCAAACAAGCCTCCTTGGATTTTCTCCTCATGGATACGCTCAATACTACGTGTAAGCTTACTGACTTGGGTAGCAATGTTATTTGTGAGGTAATTCATGCTCCGCCCCATCTCAATATTGCTGTGTTGCATGGCATCGCTCATCATTAAACAGCCAAAATCCCGTGCTTCTTTAGGTGTTAAGGTCAGCACAATATCATCACCGATTTCAATCTTTACCGTACCGTCATTCAACACTGTTTTACTAATCATGCGTGCAGGACGATGCTGTTGCACCGGCATATAAACGCCGCGTTCAACGCGATTTACCTGATTTGTATCCACCAGATAACTTAAGCGATCGTCGATCTGTCCCCGGGTAAGATGTGGCAATGCAATCTGCAGAGTTTCACGTGTAATGATCTGCCCCTGGTTATGCAGATCCACACATGCTTCATAGATCATGATCGTTGATGACTTCTTTTCATCATTCTGCTCTGCGTCTGTATGTCTCTTACGCTCACCCATGGTATTCCCCTTAAATCAGATCAAGATCAAGCACAGTGAGCGTGCCGTAGTGCACTGCGCCTGTATCAATGAAATAACAGTTATGGCGTTTAACCAGTTGCGGTGAAACGCTATGCCCCAGTATTACTGCATGAACATTTTCAACCGCTGAATACTGAGTTCCTTCCCAGTCTCCGAAGCGATCACGGCCCCACATTACGTGATCTGCTACGTGGCGGCCTTCATTCATTGAATTCAAGTCGTTTTTAAAGTCGTCCCAGTTGTTATGCTCAATATGGCCATGTACAAAACCAAAAGTTTTACCCTGGTATTCCACCTCAAGGGCAACAGGTAATTCCGCAAAGACTTTGGCAATGTTGTACATCGCCTGGCCATCCAGCATGTAGAACCATTCACCTCCGTTCGATATATGGCAACGTTTGTATGATTCGTTATGTAGACCACCAACACACAGGTCTTCATGGTTACCACGTACAGCACTAAACCATGACTGAGAAAGTAATTCGATGCACTGCAGGTTTTGTGGTCCACGATCGACCAGATCCCCTACAGAAACCAGATGATCTTTCTCAAAATCAAAGCCAATATCATGTAGTTTCTGCATCAAAAGGTTATAACAGCCGTGTAGATCACCAACGGCATAGAGCTTTCCTTCAATCTGCTTTTCCAATTTTTTGAATAGTGCCATTTAGACCTCTTGAATTTCTATGCCATGTTTCAACATCATGAGTTGCTTTTTCAGCGTATACACCGGATTTGTCGCAGTTGATTTACACTTCACATCTTCAACAATGGTCTGACCAGTCTTGAGATCGGTATATACAAAGTCTGCTTCATAATATCGTGCTGCAGTTCGGCTCTTTTTTGATGGATACTGCACCGAATCAATAATTTCAAAGCGTACGTGATGCTGTAAATCAGCAATCAATCCCATACGCTGCATGGTCTTCAGCTGCTCATACCGACGCTGCTCTTTTTTTGAATCAAACTTAAGCCCGTCCTTTTCGGTCTTAATGTTGTTGTATTTTGGGGTTTTCTTTTTTGGATCAGGTACAGGCTTAGCGCATAAGTGCCCCAAGCCTGCTTTCCGAAGTTCCCGATCAGTCAATACCGCTGGCATAGGCTATTTATTCAGCAGCCAGATCCCAGGCACAAACCAGCCCGGTATTTTCAGCCATAAGCTCATCCAAAGTTTTAACCTCTGGTAAGCCAGTAACTGCTTTTTTCGTATTTGGCTTGAAGGTCGTCATAACACGACGTTCAAAGTTGAAATACATCCCCGCACTGGCCAATGCCAGATGTAAAATATTTGGTTTTAACATCATATTGTTCCCCGATTATCCTGAATCATTTGATAAGCCTTAAAGCCAACTCGAATCGGCATATAGCGGTATTCATCACCATCACGTAAAAATAATGCAGTACCACGATTGGCCAGCAAGGTTGGATAAAAGTCCTGTACTTTGATCCATTCCTGAAAGGCGATATGCAATTCATCGTTACATTTAAACTGCATGTTCAACTCCGTAACTTTTCCCTTGGAATCTCTGTGAGTACTGCTCTTGTACCCATAAAGATCGCAGATTTCTTTCTGCTACTGCCGTACCCTGTTTTAGCCATGAAGTTACAGCCAGATATTCCTTGTAGGCCGCAAGACTCTTAAACTCGACATCAGCACTGATATAAATCTGCATACATTCGATGGCATGACCATCAGGTATATCCTTTCGGGCATCAATCGCATCAGACAGTTCTTGCTTTAAGCCCTTCCAACCCACTTTCTTTAGACCCATACCCAGATCCACCCGGGCATCCGCTTTACCCTGCCAAAGTTCACAGTGATGCATCTCTGGAACTCGTTGCTCATAAGGTACGGTGACCATGTTGGTTTCTTCCTCATGAATATTCATCAGGTGAATATTGGTATGAATGAACCACTCACATGGCTTGATATGATCGAGTACCAGAACGATACCCATGTTCTGCCAATCGTATGCCCCTAACGCTATATGGAACGGTAACGTCTTGCTGTCTGAAAAAAGATCAAATAATTCTTTTTCATCTAGTTTCTTGCGTTCAATGTACTCATGCACATGATGGCCAACATATTCCATTTCCATTGGGAACTTTTGGGCCATGTCACGACGCAATGATGCGTCGTGCTGGTACTGTCTGGTCGCTGCCGGTGATATCCGGTTTGGATTGAATTTCTTCTTACGAACTTTTAGCTTGGACATTCTTCTTTCTCGATTTCGCACAATCCACACAAGCACTATTTGAAACGTAACGCAGTTTTAAACCACATTTTTTACATGGCTTACCTTCATAGGTATCTGCCTCATGTGTTCTATAAACCGTAGTAGACTGCCGTGCTCCACCTTTGCTTTGTCTGCCTTTGCTTGCATATTCCATTTCCGCTGGTTTATAACCGCTTTGCCCTCTTGGGATCTGGGTAATCTCATTGCCCTGTTTCTTAAACTTTGCGACTTCCTTTTCCCAGTACTCGCGCTGTGTCTGCTTCAACTCAGGATTCGTAAATTTGTGAACGACTAGCTCAACGCGTGGCATAAATGTGTCTTGGCCTAAACTCATGCGGTAATCACCCTGTAATACTTGATTGAAATTTTGATAAAACATTTGAAGCGTTTGAAAGGCTGATCTCTCTTTCCAGGCTTCGTACTTTTCGTTCTAAGGTTTGGTTATGCATCTCAAGTTTTGAATAATTTCTTTGCATATAAAGAACCTGCTCTGGATCCTTCAATCTGGCCAATGCCATAGTCAGAAGATTCATTTCGTTTTGAATATTTCTTTCTTCAAAGGCCAGTAATTCAAGATTCTCTTCAATTTTTCGATGGTCCGGCCAGCTCTCATTTTTTTTGCTATATGGGTTGAGTCTCTTAATTCTTGGCACAGCCAGGACACCAGCAACTACCTTACAAATCCCCTTAGGACTGACATAGATCAGGCCCCATTTTTCCGGGAGTTCTTCAGGTTTAATTAATCCGGTTGGGCAGATGTAATAGCGATATTTACCCATACCCTGTGCTGGATTAAGGCGATGAGGTTTATTTTTATCTACCAGAAAGTCAGAGCGACTTGTCTTCGCTTCAAGTAAAAATGTCCCCATACCATTTCGATTTAAACCATGACGCACACCAAACACATCCGGGTTTTCCCCATAACATGCTGCCTCAACGATAGTGAAGTGACAGCCATGACCATTTGCAGATTCAGGACGCTTTAAAAATCGAGCTCCCACTTCGCACAATTCACGATGGTTCATGCAGCACCCGCCTTACCAACCATAAAACTTGGTGGCACTGGTAATGACTGTTCGGTTGGTCGCCACAGGTGTAAGCAATACGGATGGTTATTCACATAGTCGCTTTTAGGTGGATGGTACTGGATTACACAATCATCCTCGCCCCAAAATAGCGACTTGATAAAGCACATCTCCTCCCATGTTGGGCAACGTGCTGGAAGTGAAACGCTTACGTGCTCCCAACCCATCTGATCACTAGCTATGGCAGTAAAAACATACTTCTTGGTCTTTATCCAAAATGCGCCATTGTTACCAAAGCTTGCGTCACTACCCATTGGGCCTTTTAAAATCCTGTATTTTTCTGGTACTTGGAAACTCACACCCCACCCCCTAATCTCACCAAAGCAGCACCGATCAACATAAAAATAAACAGCAGTGTCTTGTTTAGGTCTTTCACCACACATCCCCAAAATCAAAAGCTGACTGGTGAACAGCAGGCTGACGATCCAGCAAAGGTCTGGTCATATCAGCTAACAAACGCTGCTCTTCTGCTTCAACCAGTGGCATGGCATTCATAATATTGCGGTACTCACGGTTACTCAGGCTCTGCTCATTGGCTGGCAGGGTGATATACAGCACCTGGTCTTCAGTCATATCCACAAACTTTAAAATCATCTTGCGACGTGACAGGTTTTTAGTGCCGGCATTGAACCAGTTCTTGATTCGGCTTAGTTTGATCAGACCGCAAAACTCATTTGGATCTTCACAGTGATGGTGAACAGGACGTGGTTTAAAGTTTGGTCCTGGTAATTCAGTGATCTTCCCCTTGTACCCCTTTAGCATTTCATCCAGTGCACGACGTTGCGCCTGCTTCTCTGAATAATTCCCTACATAACGTGCCGCTTTTTGTGCTTCTATGTGCTGTAAAGTCATCTCAATTCCCCTCGAAGATGCTTAATTAATTTTTGATAGAGATCCTGAACCTGTCTGTGTTATGCAGCGATATCAGGCAAATCCCCATTAAATCCAACCTGTTTTAAATAACCTTCCCACTTCTTGGCCTGGGCCTGATCTTTGAGTTTCACGGCGATACGGGCAGCAAGTTTTTCGTAAGTCTCACCTGGTTCACTGAACTTGCTTGTGAACTCTGGGTGGTGTGAAAGTTTTTCAGCGAATGTAAAAATCTGTTTTTCAGAAAGGTGCTGGCTTTGGTATTTCGTACCTGCAGGTTTTTCAGAATTCGGTTTACTCGAATATTTGGTTTTGAATGCGTTGATCACCCAGTCAGCGAAGTGATAAATCATCAGCTCATCGCTCATTGGTTTTTCAGCGTTGTAACTTTCAAAGGCACGTTTTTCACGTTCAATCCATTTTGAATCCACGATAAGTTCAAAATCGATACTGTCATCGGTCAAAAATATTTCTTCACGAAGTTTGTTAAAACAAAACCATGATTTTTTATTTTTAGATTCTATTGATAGATTCTTTGAAAGATTCCGTGTCCCAACGTTGGGACTCTTTCCACGGAACGTTGGGACTCTTTCCGCGGAACGTTGGAACTGTTCCGTTGTTGGGACTGTTCCATTATTGGGACCCTTTAAATCCTCGTTTTCAGCGTCAAAGGATTCCATTGTTGGGACTGTTTCACGACCATTTACACCGACCAAACGATAGACTTTGACTTGCTTGGTTCTGCCCTTTCTTTCACCAGTATCTTCGATCAATCCATCCTGAATCAGCTCATCAATAATCTTAAGCACAGTCTTACGATCCATCTCCGTGTCTTCCACCAAACGTGCAATACTCGGATAAGCACAGTGATCTTCACCTGCTCGGTCAGCCAGTGACAGAAGGACTAACCGCTTAAGAGGCTTAGTACTTCCGCCAGGCTTTTGTTTCTGGCGCACTTTCCATGCCCAGGTGGTTGCGTCTAGACTCATGCAGCTACCTTTCTATTTTTGTTGACCAACCCAGTAATGCGGGTCAGGCCGAATGCCGTAACGCGCATATGTAAGAAAACGCGTTCTTTCCCATCAATGCGATTCACGATCACTGGTGACGTACGATTGGTGAATACCTTGTTCAAAACGTATTGAGCATGCGGTTGCAGCTTGCGATCCGCATCTCGGTAGATCCATTTTTTGTCTATCAGAAGTTTGATTAGATCGGATTCACGGATGCCAATGGTTTTCGCACAGTCCCGCAGACAGTAGGTATTGGTGGTGTCGGCAATGGTGTCGAGTGCTTCAGCCTTAGGTGCTAACTCAGCAATTTGCTGTTGTGCCAATTGCTTGGCTTCAAACTGTTCGGCCCAGGCACGTGCTGCAGCAGCGGGATCAGTGAAGTCTGGAAGTAATGTATTAGGTTTTTTCAGCTCTTCTTCCATAGCTGTCATGCGGTCAAAGACTCGAGCCTGTAATTCATAGCTGTATGACATGGCCAAAAGGCAGGATTCGCGCTTTGGAAAGTGATAACAAGGATATGTGCGACCACGCCCGTCCTGATAATCTCCCAAAAAATTGGGAGCTACTTTTTCACCTAAAACTTTAGGTACTTTTGCCATAAAGTGGTCATGACGAAGTTCAATATAGGGCTTTTCTACAGTTGCAACTTCTTTACGGTGATTGTTAATAAATTCAACAAGTTCCGGTGATGACATGGTGACTTGCTGTGTGATATTATTAGGCTGAATTTGTGTGATTGAATTCATCGTTTTAATCTCCAGAGATTGAAACACTTAAAAAGCCTGATCTCGTAAATCAGGCTTTTTAATATCCAAGATTTGACTTGTTCATAGACACTTCCTCATGGAACAAGTCATCTACTGTTTCAAAGCGGTTGATATAGCATTTCGATAAGTGCAGCATTGAAGCAGCTGTATCCTTATCAATACTTTCGTACGACATCGGCACAATTTTTAATCCAATAGCATTCAACAGAACGCAGAATTGCTCAATCTCTGTCAATCCATTGTTTTTCTTATCATTTTTCATACGAGATAAGGTGCTAGGATCAATATCCAGATTCTTGGCCAATGCTTGATTGTTGTGACTTGCAAGGGCTTGCAATACACGGGAAACGTTATTGCGTGCACTTGGTGTAATTTCACCTGATAATTGGTTCATAGGGGTTTCCTCAGGTATATAGCTTTTCGATTTCTTCAAATGAAGAACACAAATCAGAAGCTTTGAATTTTCCGTCTGTTACTTTTTGAGCGCGGGCGGCAACTTTCTCAGACATTTGCCATTTGCCGTTTACATAACCGCTGATCGTGCATTGTTTTACCTGTAAAGCATCTGCAGCAGCTTTTTGGCTGCCAAAATGCTCAACCAAAGCTTGATATTGGGCTTGCATCAGCATTCTCTCATCAAAATATAAGTATCTTTATTAATATATTAGTTTTCTAATATAGAATCAATAAGTATTCTAATTTGATTTAATATTAGTGCACTAATAAGCTAGATTGACTAGTTAGCAAGGTGTTGCGTAATGCTTAAAGACAGATTAAAAGAGGCTCGTAAGAAGGCTAATAAATCTCAAAAGGATGTTGTTGATGCGATTGGTATTACTCAATCTGCCTTAAGCCAGCTTGAAACCGGAAGAGTAGATTCCTCTTCACATTTACCAGCAATAGCTAACTTCTTGGGTGTAGATGCATACTGGTTACAAACAGGTGAATATCCCGCATCTATAAAAGATCAAGAATTTCATCAAGTATCAGCTTGGGATGAAAGAACACCTCTTGATGATGATGAAGTTGAAATTCCATTTTTTGAGGACTTTAGTTTTGCCTGTGGTTCTGGTTCAATAAATAACTTCATTGCCAATGAAAAACGCAAACTTCGTATCTCTAAAGCAACTCTAAGAAGCCTATCGATCAGCAAAGATAATGCGGTAGCCGCTACTGCAATGGGTGATTCAATGTCACCAACGATTCAAGATGGAGATACCATTCATATAGATATCGGTCGAAAAGAAATTAAAGACGGCCGGATGTTTGTGATTTGTATTGGTGGCCTACATTTTGCTAAACGCTTGTATAACCTACCTTTTGGGGGTATTCGCATCGTATCTGATAACTCAGCGGAATTCCCTGAAATCGTTTTGAATGCAGAAGAAAAAATATCTCAAGAGTTCCAAGTGATTGGTTGGATCTGGCAAATAACAAGAATTGAAAAGTGGTAATTTAAAGTAGAGGTCTATAATGAGTGGGATGCAGGAGCTTTTATATAACTTAGGCCTTATAAGCTTAACGGTTACGTTTTTTTATCTTGTTTTCTGGTTTGACCGTAGAAACAAACCTAGCGATTTTCATCGAGTCAGAAATCGACTTCAGCAAATTACTCATCCCCATTTAATAATTAAGGGACATGGAGATTACTACTTAGAATATATTTTGGATGATCAGCAAATTGTAGAGTACTTCGTATCCCCAAGCGATTATCGAAAAAATTTAGAGTATATGAAGCAAAGTCCTTCCACAAAAATACTTAATCACGGGCTTATTTCCAATACGGCTTGGGAAAAATGGTCAAGTAAATAAAGTAAAACTAAAACCAGTCTTTTTTAGTCATATCAACCCACCCTAGCGGTGGGTTTTCTTTTGTCTAATAAATGTGAATAAAAAATAAAATAAGAAAATATTAGTAAACTTATTGACTGCTAATATTAGTATGCTAATATTGTTTCTATAGACATTAAAAAGCCTGCAACGGTCTCGACAACTAGCAGGCTTACTCTAAGAGCGAGATAAGTATGAAACAAAACCCAATCCAAAGCAACTTGCCAGAGTTTGGTCAAAGCAGCATGACTTCTGAGTGTTTGTACCAGCACCCTGTACCAACCGTTAAACCACATTGGTTTAGCAATCTTTCTGCTCTTTTGCTTCTTATTGTTTTATTTGGCGGCCTTGCATTGATGTTTGTGCATCAAGCAGACAAAGAAGCTGCTTATCAGGCAGAAGCAATCGCTAGAGCTGTTGGAGAAGCGAAATGAAATTTGCAGAACACATCGACAGCTTCCAGCAGGAAGATCCGAATTTCTTGACCTACCACTGTGAACGCTACCGTGTAGGTACAGATCGCCCAGTGACTTATGTCCTTAAGCGTAAAAGCAGTGTTCAGGCACACAAGGAAGGCAACATTGCCGGTTTTGAAGTGCATAAACAAAAAGCCGACGGCAGCCTAGATCTAGTTGAACTGGTAAATCAAAAGGACTGGCTTGTAAAAGCTTTGAATCAAGCACGCCAGCCCATTGTGAACGCTCAACAACGCAATAAACGTGCAGCCCGAGTAAAAGCCAATCAGATTCTGATTGACTCCGGTTTTTATGGTTCTGATGCGCATCGTGCATGGTCACGTCGCAATCGTACCCACTAAGTATTTTGATTTTTTGAGGGAAAAATCATGACAAGCGTATTTTTTAAACCTGCCCAACGTAAAAATGCAAAGCTACGTTTAGCTGTTTCTGGTCCTACTGGTGCAGGAAAAACTTATGGTGCCTTGATGTTGGCCAAAGGTATTGGTGGTCGTATTGCTGTTGCAGATACTGAAAATAGCAGTGCTGAGTTGTATGAAGACCTTGTTCCATTTGAGCATGCGAACCTACAGCCACCCTACACTCCTGAAAAGTTCATTGATGCAATTAAGGCAGCTGAAGCAGCAGGCTTTGATACTTTAATCCTAGACAGCATTACCCATGAATGGTCTGGTGTCGGTGGCTGTTTGGAAATTGTAGATAAGCTGGGTAGCACAACATTCCGCGGTAACAGCTGGGGTGCCTGGAGCGAAGTAACTCCACGTCATCGTAAATTTATCGATGCGATGTTGCAGTCCAGCATCAATATCATTGTGACCTTGCGCTCAAAAATGGAAACCGTGCAAACCAACAATGGCGGCAAAAAGAAAGTTGAAAAAGTGGGCATGAAGGCCGAACAGCGTGAAGGTATCGAATACGAGTTCACCACAGTTCTGGATCTTACTCATGAAAACCTGGCAATTGCCACTAAAGACCGGACACGTTTATTCATTGAACCAAGACCCCTGACTGAGGCTGATGGTATCGCACTCAAACGGTGGTTGAATTCTGGTTCTGCTGATGCATGTATCGACGGTAATCAATTTTTAGAACTTCAATATCTCATGCAACAGGCAGGCATTGATATTGAGAAGTACTGCGCCAAACGTGGATTGAACAGTCTGCATGACGTTCAGCAACAAAAATTTGAAGAAACCTGTGAAGGTATCCGGGGAATCATTGCCCAGAAGTCTAGTCAAGCCGCTGCACAACAGCAAAGCACCCAGAACACGCAAAAAGACGATTTGAAAACTCGTTTCAACCAGGCTCTTAAAACCATACCTCAGGTTGAAGATATGAGTGTTTTAAGTAGCGCTCTGGAGATCTTCCGAAATTCTGAGTTTTATCCAACGATCCTGAAAACGTGTCAAGCACGTGCGGATCAGCTGGGTTACGAATTCACAGGCCGAGATTAAACAATGCAAGACGCAAAAATTGAACAAAAAGGTATGACCTACCTGAACCATTTACCAGATCCCACCAAGCCGGTGGGGTCGATTGACCTGACCATGAGAAAGGCATTCTTTGCATTCTTACTCAATGATCAGTACCGCATTTTAAACGTCTGTAAAAAGAAAAATATGGTGACTCTGGTACACCCTACTCGTGGCCAAGTCACGATCACTTCTTCAGAGCACCTCAATGCGGAAGGGAAAAAGCGTTACCAGGTATTTTTTAAAGTTTATTTCAAACAAGGCTCGGCCTTTATCAAAAAATTGAATTCACAGATTCGCGTCATTCAAACGTCTTAAGGGGAAATACAGCATGGTTGAGAAAAATTTATTGACGATCAGCAAGGAAGAACTTGAGCACATCGTTGAAATTAGCAAGGGGGATGCATTTCGAGCTGTGGTTGAGCAGGTTGAAGCTCATTTACTGTCATTGGCTCTTGTTCAGTGCCGGGGGAATCAAACGCTTACAGCGGAAACTCTGGGTTTGAACCGGGGAACACTGCGTAAAAAATTAAAACATCACGGCATGATGCACTAATTTGACTATTCGGGACTTTGCTCATGACAAATATTAAAGATCTTAACAGCTTAAAAATGGATAAAAACCTTGGCAAAGTGCTCGACACACTGACCAATGATCCGTTTGGTTTATCAGCTGCGCAAATTGCGAACAATTCTAAGATGTCGCTGAAAACGGTCAAGAACTGCCTTGCTGTGTTGTTGCAAGACGAAAAAATTCACCTGGATGAGTTAGGTGTCTATCACACCACTCTGAAAGCCGATCAATCACATGCTGAGCCAGTAGTTGAAAAAGAAACTCCGTTGGTGGTGAGTGCAAATACAGGTAAGGTCGTAGAAGTAGCTAAAAACCCGGTTAAGAATGATGTCCCTACTCGTCCGGCACCTCAGGTCGTTGGCGTAGAAGGCTTTGATGCCAAAATCACACCCACCAATCTACTCGACATCATTCCAGGAACACCGTTCAAGATAGAACAACAGCCAGCTAAAGCTAAAGATGACACAAGTAAACCCATAAAGGTTCGAATTCTTGAGTTTATTAAAAACCAATGCTTTTTTTCATCCGATGGTGTGACTACTTTTAAGGTTGCTGACTCGCTTGCAATCACTAAACGCCAAGCTGATAACGCTTGTTATGCCCTTGAGAATCAAGGCTGCTTAAAGTCAAAAGGCAAAGCAGATAATAAGCATTATTTTTATATCCAGGATATTCAGCGTAATCGTGCAGAACCACGAATGGAAAAGACTTCTGATCCAGCAAAGACCGCTGTTTCTCCATTCGACAACTGGATCGAGCATCGTGTTGTTGAAACCAAAACTGTAAAGCTTACCGAAAGCCAGCTGGAAGAAGTATTGAAGCATGTCTTCAAAATGGACAATGTCACCTTCCTCACTCCACTGCCAGATCCATATGTGGTTGAACTCAAAATGGAGGTGGTTCGTTGAAGCACGGGACAATCTCTGCATATACAAACCATGCGTGTCGCTGCGATGAATGTCGCGCAGCGAACACCAACTGGAAAAAGTTGTATGTATGCGGACTGGTAGAAAAAAGACAACGTAAACACGGCACGATGAGCATGTATAACACTGGCTGCCGTTGCCCTCAATGTATATCAGCATGCCGTGCTTATTCCCGTGCTCGGTATCAAAAATTAAAACAGGTGGCGTGATGGATATTTCAGAAGAAGATTACCAAAAAGCGGTTGCGGTGGTTAGAAAGTGCTTAAGCGGTAGTGTTTCAAACCTTCAGCGAAAACTTTATTGGGGTTATGGACGTGCTGCATCAGCTATAGATCGTATGCAGGATGAGTTTATTGTTAGTCCAATGTCTGCGTCTGGCCGTCGTGATGTTTACCCCGAAGAAACACATGAGTTATGGAAGGAGTTACAAGCAGCCAAAGCGGTGCCGGAAAAGACAGTGAAATTACATCTTGTCTGGAATGAAAACAAGGATGAGTGTGTTGGTTTTCTTGACAGTAAGGATGCACGTTATACGGCCACTGGGGATTATCGCGGTATGTTTGGCGTGACAGCATTAGGTGATTATTTTCGTGATCTTAATGATGAGCGCAATGAGTTTGAAACTCAGATTGTAATGATCGAAGCACAGGAGCCAGCCAATGACTGAAGCTAAAAAAGAACAGTGTGTAAATACTGGCAACTGGATTGAAATGTGCGAATTTCTCAGTGAAGTAACTCGCAATCAATATGGTGATATTCAGGGTCAGATCATGAGTATGCGGAAAGTTAATTCATCTCGACTTGAAATAGTGGCGGGTCGATTCAAAAAGAATCGTGTTGCTTTAAATTACTGCCCTTTTTGCGGTGTGGACATCATTACTCAGTACAAGGAATTAAATAATGACTGAAGTTCAAAAATCTATGCACTGGCTACTTAATGCAAATACCGGCATGTCGAGTAAGTGTCTGATGGCAACACTGCTTAATGGTGGTCCAGTAGCTGGTAAAGCATGGGAAACCAATTTCCACCCACATGATCCGGCCGACTTTGAGCGCTGCGTAGGATTACTTAATGCAGTACCGGAATTTCGTGAACGTCTTGGCCAAATGAAAACAGTCTCTAAACATTGGGCTGTTCTGGTTGATCACTGGGATGAAATTGAGACTCTATTGAATGAAGAAGTTAAACAGCGTTTTGCCCCTAAAACTTACGATCTGATGAAGTCGTTATTTAAAAGTATTGAGGTGACTGAGTGAGCATTCAAATTGTTCAACCTACACCATACGATGATGCCCAATTTCTGTGGTGTACCACCTGGTGTGAGAAAAAAGGTTTAAATCCATATGATGCGGATCATTGGGCAGCTGCTAAAGCGGAATATCTAAAGACTCAAGGAGGACAACAGTGACTGAATACTGTTTCATCTGTAAAAAGTTCACGGTTCATTGTGACGTGTTTTGTTCAATTTGTGGATTCAAGTGAGGTGTTATGAAAGCTAATACTGAGTATGAGTTGCTCCAGGCAATACATAGCGAGATGCAGGAGCTTAGAAAAGCACTTAAGGCAAGCAGTGAGCGTCGCATCGGCCGGATCGAGTTTGCTAAATTGCTCAATATCGAACCTGAGACACTGGATTCCAGAATTCGAGACGGTCGCTACATGAAACCACATAAGGATGGAAGAAAGAGTTTTTGGCTAAGTTCCTATGTTCAATCTGTCATTCTTGATATAGAGTTAAAAGATAAAGTCGCCTAGAGCGGCTTTATCTTTTTCAGGCGTTTCATTTTGTGAGTATCATTGTGAGTAACACTTAAAAACAAGCGCCAAATTTCAAGTTTTAAAATCTAATTATTCATCTACAATATCGGCAAATTTTGCACCCAAAATCAGTGCTAAATCTTGCGGATTTAACCCGATATCCAGCCCCCTTTTACCACCGCTTACATACATCTTTTTCAGCTGGGTCGCACTACTACAAATTACTGTTTTTAAACGTTTCTTTTGTCCCACTGGGCTGATTCCACCCACCAGATATCCGGTTAATCGTTCTGCCTGTTTAGGATCTGCCATCTGCAATTTTTTACAACCGAATGCAGCAGCTACTTTTTTAAGATTAAGCTGATGATGAACAGGTAATACTGCCACAAAATATTGCTTCTCATCTGTGACCAATAAGGTTTTAAATACTTCTTCTACTGCCAACCCTAACTTTTCTGCTGCTTCCAAACCAAAGCTTTTGGCATTGGCATCATGTTCATATTCGTGAATGCTATATTCAATTTTTTGAGATTTTAATAATTTGCATGCAGGTGTCATAACAGCTTCGATAGTATTTTGACGGGATCTTCATTATAGCTTATCAAGTCTGCTTGGGTTTTATTCTGTGATTCTGAATAGCTTATATAATCAATATGTGTTCAAAATACAATCAGATACCATTAGCTTTTAATCCAGAATATCTATTCATATTGCACTTTAACTGAACTTAACTATCCCATTTATCATTGTAATTCCGCATACCATCTTGTTCTTAAGCTTAAAAATTCATCATTTAAAAACATAGGCAACATTCAGATGAATAACAACGCCTATACATGAAGTGCCATTTTGCCAATGTTATTGAGCGAACATAAAGAATTACAAATAAAGGTAAGCTTTAGAAAATTGAGCACATTCGTCAATATTAGATGAGGCCAGTAAAAGATTAATGAAGAATCATAAGTTTTTAATTTTACTTTTACGGCCAGTATCATTTAGCCAATGTTCAGTAGCAATGAGCCTATCTCTTTTTGCAGAAAAATAATGTGTGACTTGCTTTACTAGCGACATAAAACCCATTTAATACTAAACTTCACTTCATACCATTTATCAAATAACTTTTTGATTTTTATTCTAAGTTTGATATTTTAGTTTACAGAATAATGAATAGAATAAAATTCTGATTCATTCAAAAATCTAATGAAAATCCGGTCTTTTACCGATCACCACAATTTTTGATATGAGCAGAGACTTCGAGTAATAATTTTTATTTTTGACAAGCCATTGCCGAATAAACACTCAATTTAAAAGAATTATGAATAAACATTGAGGTCTAACTTACACAGCATAAATGTAACAATTCAGCCAATTCATCTAAAATATAAAAATGATGTAAAAGACGAAGATTTGGTAGTTTTGAACATTGCTAAATGCTTGCAAAGTTTTCATTATATGGCCACTGCGTGGTACATGCTTTTCTATGTCAATTCAAAGAAATTATAAAAATAATGTAGGAATTCATGCCATAATAGGCGAAGTTTGTAGACATCTTGCAAACCTATCCTGAAACTTTTTAACTGGAGCACCATAGATGACTTCGACCATTTTGGTTATTCATGGACCGAATTTAAATTTGCTAGGAAAGCGCGAACCCGAAGTTTATGGTTATTTAACTCTAGAAGATATTAATCAGCAGCTCACTGCTCAGGCTGAAAAAGCTACTTTACAACTTGACACTTTCCAGAGCAACTGGGAAGGCGCAATTGTTGACCGAATTCATCAAGCCCAACAAGACGGCGTGCAATATATCATTATTAATCCTGCTGCCCTGACACATACCTCAGTTGCAGTTCGTGATGCACTTCTTGGCGTGGCAATCCCGTTTATTGAAGTCCACCTGTCTAACGTCCATGCACGTGAGGCATTCCGACATCATTCATATCTATCCGATAAAGCTATTGGCGTGATCTGTGGTCTAGGTGCAAAAGGCTATGCTGCCGCACTCGACTATGTCATTGAAAAAATACAATCTTCTAAACAATCTTAATTAGGAATACTGTCTCATGGATATCCGTAAAATCAAGAAGCTCATCGATTTGATGATTGAATCTGACTTACAGGCGATTGAAGTTAAGGAAGGTGATCAGTCGATCGCTCTGACTCGTCGTAATCCAGTAGTTGCAGCAGCTGTTCCTGCAATGCCTGCACCTGCAGCTGACGTCCCTGCAGCTAAATCTCCTCGTGGTGCAGTTGAAAAATCTCCAATGGTTGGCGTGTTCTATGCGGCTCCAAGCCCAGGCGAAGCACCTTTTGTAAAAATTGGCCAAACTGTTTCTGCTGGCGAAACACTGGGTATCATTGAAGCAATGAAAATCATGAACCCGATTGAAGCAACTCAAAGCGGCGTGATTGAAGAAATTCTGGTGAAAAATGGTGAAGTGATTCAGTTTGGTCAGCCACTTTTCCGTTACCGCGCCTAATCACTTCGGGGATTCATAATGTTGCAAAAAGTTTTAATTGCAAACCGAGGTGAGATTGCCCTGCGCATCGCCCGAGCTTGCAAAACTTTAGGAATTAAAACCGTCGGTGTCTATTCAGATGCTGACAAAGACCTGATGCACTTACGCTTCTGTGATGAAGCCGTGTGTATTGGTCCTGGCGCGAGTAGCGACAGTTACCTGAATATTCCAGCCTTAATTACAGCCGCTGAAATCACCAGCGCAGATGCCATCCACCCTGGTTATGGTTTTTTATCTGAAAATGCTGAATTTGCCGAAATTGTAGAAAGTTCTGGTTTTATCTTTATTGGTCCACGTCCAGAACATATTCGCCTGATGGGGAACAAGGTTTCTGCGATTATTGCCATGAAAAAAGCGGGTGTACCAACCGTACCGGGCTGCGATCATGCCGTGACGATTCACAATGCGCTTGCTGAAGCCAAAGAAATTGGTTTCCCGCTCATCGTGAAAGCGGCTTCCGGTGGTGGTGGTCGTGGTATGCGTATCGTAGAACGTGTAGATACCCTGCTTGAATCAGTACAAGCCGCGCAGCGTGATGCAGAAATGTGGTTTGGTGATGATACGGTTTATATGGAACGTTTCCTGCAAAAACCGCGTCACGTGGAAGTTCAGGTTCTAGGTGATGGTAATGGTCATGCGATCCACCTGTATGACCGTGACTGTTCTTTACAGCGTCGTCACCAGAAAGTACTTGAAGAAGCGCCAGCGCCTAACCTGCCAGAACAGGCTCGTGCTGACATTCTTGAAGCCTGTGTCAATGCTTGTAAATTGATGCAATATCGTGGCGCCGGTACATTCGAGTTCCTGTTTGAAGAAGGTGAATTCTTCTTTATTGAAATGAACACCCGTGTTCAGGTAGAACACCCTGTGACTGAAATGGTGACAGGTATCGACATTATTGAACAGCAGTTACGTATTGCGGCTGGCTTAGGTCTGGATATCCAGCAAGAAGATGTACGTGTTCAAGGTCATGCGATCGAATGCCGTATCAACGCAGAAGATCCATCGAACTTTATGCCATCTCCTGGCAAAATCGAGACCTTCTATGCGCCAGGCGGTGCAGGTATCCGTTTAGACTCTCATATCTATCCAGGTTACAGCATCCCGCCATATTATGATTCTATGATTGCCAAGCTAATTGCCCATGGTAAAGACCGTAAAACTGCAATAGCACGCATGAAGCAGGCCTTGGATGAAATGATTCTGACAGGTGTGAAAACCAATATTCCATTACACAAAGATCTGATTCTTCAGGATGAAAATTTCTGTGAACAGGCAATGGATATTCACTATCTGGAAAAACATTTGTTAAAGCAGCTTGAAGGTGCTGAAGACAAAGAAAAAGCTTAATCCAGTAATTGATCTAATAAAAAACCGCTGAAGTCAGCGGTTTTTTTATATCAAGTCTTCAATCAAGGCAAAATGCGTCGAAGCACAGCAAAACATTGTTCTGCTTTTTCATTGGCACAGAAATTAATGGTATTGGAATTCTGCCACTTCACAAAATACTGCGAAATCTCGCCTGACTGATCTACCTGATTGCCAGAACAGTCTTTTTCATTATTGTCGTATTTAACCTGCATAATCAGCGCTGGAATCTGTGCAGCCGGATCTTGTGAAGGCTGATAGTCATACAGTCCTGTGGTCCATTCTGAACCGCTTTTAATCACTACGTTGTTATTACCTTTAAAATTATAGTATTCAACACATTTCTTATTATCTGGAATTTCCATTCCCCATAGCCCGACAATTTCAGGACGGGTATTAATGGTAAAGGTATTCGGAACTTCGATAGGTTTCGCAATACTATTTGCAGCTTGATTATTATTTTCTGTTGCCATTAGCCAAGATGAGCTCATGAGCAAGACAAGGCTAAGACAGGTTTTTTTCATATTCACAGGCTTCGTTTCAATCCTAATAATTAATTTTAACTTATCATATTTTTCGGGATCATATTCTGCTCTGCATCAGTTTAAATACCGAAATAAAACAAATTTTTATCATTATAGTTTAAAAACATGGATTTCCTTTTTTAATTTTTTTGTATATATTTCGTATACAAACGTATATTGATAACGTAAGTAAAAAACAGATTATTCCAAGACTAAAGTTGTACTTTTGGGTAAAAAGCATTTCCCAAACAAAGTGATATTTCACAAATAAAAATTAGATACAGGACTTAGATTTGCGAATACCTCGAATCACAGACCAGAACTTGAATCCTGAAACATATGCCTACTTGGTCATTCTTTTCATTATTTTAGTGACTTGTTTGATTGGTATTATGACCAGAACACAGGATTACTTAGCCATACTCTGGCCTGCTAACGCTGCCTTGCTGGCCATGTTCTTACGCTTCCCGCATTTAAACAATATGGGCGGGTGGCTAGGTGCTTTCTGTGCATTTATGTTTGCTGATCTGGCGACAGGTAATAATCTATTACAAAGCCTGTTTCTAACACTTGCTAACCTGATTAGTACGATTGTATCGCTATTTTTTATCCGATATTTCCAGATCAATTATAAGTACTACAATACTGGTTTCACTTTCGTGCATATGTTTGGCATCTGCGCATTCGCAGGATGCCTGGCCAGTGCAGCTTTTGCCGTGGCTACCTTACCCAATCTTCCTCATTCCTTTATGACCAAGGAAAATTTATGGATTGATTTTGGGCTGTGGTGGACAGGCGAAATGGTAAATTACATTATTGTCCTGCCGCTTTTTCTGGCCTTTCCTAGAACCAAAGATCTCAAGTATTTATTTAAAAACCGCAGAAAGAAGCAGAATTCTTTTAGTTATCTGCTGCCAGCAGGTACGGTAATCCTGTGTATTATCCTGAGTAATATTTTTGTCGGTCCAGGTGCCCTGCTTTATCCTTTAGCAGCTTTAATCTGGGCAGCTCTGACCTATCGCATCTTTACGATTGCAATTATTAATGCCTTTGTAATCATTCTGATGTATTACAGCCTGACCCAGTTCTACGCCACCACACATGATACGCTGGCAGACTCGACTATTTATATCTCATTAAGGATCGGACTGTTTATGCTGGCATTATCGCCGCTGATCCTGTGTATCATCAGCCAGAACCGCAATGACCTGTTTAAACGGGTATTGTATTTGGCCAATCACGACAGTCTGACGCGGACCATGAACCGGCATTTTTTCTTCCAGAAAGGTGAATATTTACTGCAACATTCCAAGAGTGTGCAGTTTTCCCTGATTATTCTGGATATCGACCATTTCAAACGTTTAAATGATCATTTTGGTCATCATGTGGGCGATAAAGTACTGCAACATTTTGCTGAAATCATCCGTTCCAATTTACGTGCCCAAGATCTGTTTGCGCGTATTGGTGGTGAGGAATTTGTGATTTTACTTTGGGATACTAAACCTTCTAAAGCTCAGTTTATTGCCGAACGTATTCGTGAACTGGTAGCTAAAACGCCGATGTATCAACCTGATGGATCACCTTTATCGATTACTGTGAGTCTCGGGATTACGCATCAACATGCCCCGCTTTCTCAGGATTTACAGCAACTGATCAATACCGCAGATCAGGCCTTATATCAGGCCAAACACTTGGGACGTAATCAGGTGGTGCTTGCATCCTGAACTGAAACCCTCTACAACCTTATAACAATATCAACGCTAGGGAATGCAGATGAAATTTGAAGAATACTTACAATACGATGGATTAGGACTGGCTGAACTGGTTAAAAATAGACAGGTAAATTCAAGTGAACTTTTATCAGTTGCTTTAGAACGCAGTGCAAATATTAATCCTGAAATCAATGCCATTATTATTCCCATGCATGAGCATGCCTTGCAGCGTACCCAGCAAAAACTGTCTGGCCCCTTTGCTGGAGTTCCATTTCTGGTCAAAGACCTGTTTCAGGAATATGCAGGTTATCCGACGTCTTATGGATGTCAGGGTTTAAAGCGTATCGGGTATATCGCTGAAACCAATGCCGAGATTGTTAATCGTTGGGAACAGGCAGGTATTGTGACCTTTGGCCGTACCAACACCCCTGAATTCGGAATTAAAGGCATTACAGAGCCAGATGCTTGGGGAAGCTGTAAAAACCCGTGGAATTTAAGACATAACAGCGGTGGCTCGTCAGGCGGTTCTGCTTCTGCTGTGGCAGCCGGCATTGTGCCAATTGCCGGTGCAGGCGATGGTGGTGGCTCAATTCGTATTCCGGCTTCCTACTGTGGTCTGTTTGGTTTAAAACCAAGCCGTGGACGTACGCCGTGGGGACCGCAAATGAGTGAGGCAATGCACGGTGCTGCCATTCAACATGTACTCACCAAAACTGTTCGGGATAGTGCGGCAATGCTGGATGCCACCCATGGTGAAGATCGCAGTTCACTGTTTACGATTCAACGTCCGCATACACATTATCTGGAAGTGATTCAGCAACCACCAAAAAAATTAAAAATCGCATTTAATACGCGTTCCAGCATTGATACGCCTGTTTCTCAAGATGCTATTAAAGCGGTAGAACAAACTGCCCGTTTACTGGAATCTTTAGGTCATGAAGTCGTTGAGGATCAACCGCAGATTGATGGCATGCAACTGGCTAAAGATTTTATTACGACGTGGTTTAGCCAGTTTTCTTATATGCTGGACGAAATCCAGAAAGGCTATCCATCCAGATCAGGCGATTTTGAACTGGATTCTCTGGCGCTAGCTGCTTTTGGTGCCAAAACGACGGCAATTGAATATATCCAAAATCTGACCAACTGGGGACAATATGTGACCCAGATGAATCATTTCTTTGATGATTATGATCTCTACCTGACACCAGCCACGGCCACTGTTGCACCCAAAAATGGCGAAGTCAAGACACCAAACTGGCAGAAGCCGATTCTTAAAGCTTTATTAAAAATGAATAAGGCACATTTATTGGCACAAGGGAAGCTGGTCGACCAGATTGTGAAAGAAAACCTAAAATGGGTGCCATTCACCCAGTTAGCCAATATTACCGGCCTTCCTGCAATGTCTGTACCGCTATACTGGAATGAAGATAACCTGCCTTTGGGCTCACAGTTTATTGCACCATTTGCCCGTGAAGATTTGCTGTTACAACTGGCCGCTCAATTAGAACAGGCTCAGCCCTGGTTTAATCAATATTCCAAAATCCGCATTTAATCATTCAATCGTATCTTAAACCTGCTTTTGCAATTCGACTTTGCTGGGTAAGCCAAATACTAGCAACAGGCCCAGCAAGGTCGACAGCGCAGCAGCAATAAAGATTGATGTTCCACCGACCTGATCCCAATAACGACCGGCTAGAATGCTGCCACTCGCCACGCCTAAGCCCCACATGGTGCTATACAGTGCCTGTCCGCGGCCTTGTTGTCCGGCCGAGAAATTCTGGAAAATAACCCGCATGGCAATCATATGAAATAAGCCAAAACTTAGGGCATGAATGGTCTGGGCAAAAAACTGTGCCAGAAATAACGATGGAAATAGGCCTACAGTCAGCCATCTTAAACCGGTCATTAACAGGCATAGCATCACCAGATGACGCCATGACCAGCGTGTTAGAAAAAATGTAGCGTAGGCAAACATAATGATTTCAGCAATAACCTCAACCGACCAAAGCAATCCGATCTGACTGGTACTGAATCGATTCTGGCTGAGATAGTTACTATAAAAACTATAAAACGGTGCATGCGAAAACAGCATGATCAATTCAATCAGGAAAAAACTGTATACCACTGGACGCTTGAAGATCGGCCATAAGGCTTCAAGTTTTTTCTGAGCTGTCGGTGCTGCTGTAGGTTCTTTGATGGTAAATGACCAGAGAAAAGCCAGAAATGAAATACAGAGCAATAAGATTGGTAGCATACTGATGCTGATAATTTCAAAAATTGCCCCTAAACCAAATACGCCAATAATAAATCCAATAGATCCCCACTTACGCACTTTGCCATAGAGCTCTGCCCTTTTCTCACCTAACCAGAATAAAGTCACGCCTTCAAACTGAGCCAAAATTGCATTCTGAAAGAAACTAAAAATCAGCATAAGCAAAGCGACTGACTGGAAGTTATTTGGAATGATAAAAATCATGAACCAGATACAGGCTTCCATCCAGGTAGCTATACGCACCAGCAACATGCGTTTCCCGGATTTGTCTGCAATCCACCCCCAAATAAATGGCGCAAAAAATCGGGTGACAATCGCAATCGAAGATAAAATCCCAATTTCCTGATAATTAAAGCCTTGATCTTCCAGATACAAACTCCAGAAAGGCATGAATGCGCCCACAATCGCATAATAAAAAAAATAGAAAAAACTTAGTCTGTAATGAATAGCTAGAGATTGCATCAGACTAGATACTCTTTTATTTCTGATAACTTAAAATAAATATAAGTTGCGCTTAGTTGCATTGATTGGGTCTCGGTTAGATCTCGATAATCTATAAGATAATCATCTATAGATTCTTCAAAGCTCTTTAACTAATTTGAGAAAAGTTAGATTTTAACTTAATACATTAGCTAAATTCTTAATTTATTCTTTTAGTTCAATCATGAGCTTATCAATCGTAATCATTTGATGGTTCTAAGAATTAAAATGACTGAGGTTCTGACATTTAGACAGCTTAACGTTACAAAATCTGAGCCTTATTTAGCTTGTACTTTGTCTATCATGGGCTCACCAATAAGAAAAGAAAAACCCCTCAACATTTAGAATGTAAGAGGTTTAGTTTGCCGTAATACGTTCGGCTATGATTTTAACTTTGCTTTAAACTCAACCCATCCATTGACTTGGGTGATAGTTAGGTCGATAGCTGAGTATTGATAGTAGCGCTCCACCTCAACAAGAGTTTTAGCGCTCATCTCCTTTCGTGCCTCTTTGAATTCAAAATATGGGTTATTAAAATTAATAACATTAGAATTGATAACTGATATTAAGTAATCAGTTGTGTGAATACATTGTATGTGTGCTCATAACCAGCCCGTTAAGTCAAAATTCAAACCAATTATTAGCCTATTATTATTGAAAAATCAAATAGTACAGAATACTTAACTCATTGATAATAAAAAAATTTATCATTCTAAATTAAACTTTTTTCAAACAATCCCGGCATTCTTTCTTGCCGTCGCTAATCTCAGTCGCACCATGTAGGCAGAATAAGCAGAATAGTAATCGGAGCATACTTTTTTCCAGACAAAAAATAACCCGCTTAACCTGGGGAAGTTAAGCGGGTAGGCTTCTTTAACACGTCGTTATAGTTTTTAGCTAGTTCATCATTATTCATGGAGCACCTTTAAAGTAGCACTTATATAGTGCAGCAATAGTATAAGAAGCATTACTGAATGGTGGGTGCTGGTTGGCTTTGGGTTAAATTTGGTTATTTGTTAGACAGGAATTACACTATTTAATTATTTTTGTGTTCTGGTCGCCGTATAAAGTTTATCAGGCAACAAAAAAGCTCTTATTTCTATGGACTTTAAAAACTCGGAAAGAAATCGAATAAATATTTAATGAATGTGAACCTGTCATTAATATCGGGTACGTCAAATACCCATAAAGTTTTAGTTTGTGATCTATATTTAAATCTTACTGCTGATACCTTAGTTGTCACTGACGCATCTTCACCGAGATGTTCAGCAATTAACTTTAGATTTTCTGATAGAAATCGTGATTTATTTATTGTTCTAGATTTTGTGGGCTCGAAAGTCGCTAAAATTTCATCATATACCCAATTAAGAAGACTTAGATCTATCGCTTTATATTTATTCATAAGGTGCATCAATCTATTTAAAAGACTGTGAAGATTCTTTATAACATTTCATTTAATTGAATAAATATTATTTTTAAGAAATAAAAATGTATATACCTGTAAAAAAAAAACCACTTATGATGGGCTTTCGTTTTATCTTTTAAACTTATCTATTCAGAAGCTTTAAGCTCATCAGACAATTTTTCTAAACTCTTTGCTCTTTCTTGTTCGCTAGAAAGATTCTATAAATGGAAACACAGAAAGAATATAAATGCCAAAAATACTCCGCCTAAAATTACAACTCTTTTGTTTTTCAAAAGATTCAACTTAATTTAAGCATGAGCCTTAGTATGAACCCTTTTGTTTAATAAACCAACAAAAAAGCCCATCTTTCGATGAGCTTCTTCATAGTAACACTTCAAACGACGGGAGTGTCACAAGATGAACTTGCTGGACTGATCCGTATAGGCAGTTACCGCCAGAACCCTAATCTATCATACCTATTGATGTAAAAATAGCCTCTTCACAGAACTAGGTACTACCCTCTTCTTTAATTATAGGTTAATGAAAATATCACTTAGCTATTCTAGTCAAAAAAAAACCCACATCATTGGGGACGATGTGGGCAGAACTCTAAATTCAAAACGTGGAGATTTTTGAACATATGGTAAAATATAATGAAAATATTGTATGCAGTCAATCACACTTTGATATTAAGTCGATGATTAACAATCATATTGACCGATAAAATAGAAATAAGTCACTTATTCAAATTTCTAGTTAATCTCAGTCTCTTTGACCAGATCTATTACTTAGCTAAGATATTCAAGCCAGATACCTAGTAAGAAATTAAGCCAAACTTTTCTTTAGGCAATAAAAAAGCCCACATTGCTGTGGGCTCTTCCCCTTTATCATTTTGCGCTGATTCAGGATTGTTGACGAAATGTACAACGGTCAAACAATAGCCAATTCATGACAAATATAAATATATATAGAAATTAAATATCTATCCATATATAAAAAGTCTAAATTGTGATCTTTGGAGTCAATAATTTCTAGTATGAACTTGATAAAGCTTTATTTTAGGTAACAAAAAAGCCCATCTTTCGATGAACTTCTGCAAAATAGCACCCAACAATGAGTGTATTATCAGATCATCTTATCAATCTAATCCACATGACTGGTTGCCCGTATAAGTCTTCCTTATTACACTGATTAATCCAAAGACTTTTCAACACAATTATTTTTCTAAATTGTTGATTCCATCTCGGTGCATAATATTGATGACTATCATCATAAATTGATCAACATTCTATCTATTAGTACGAAGCTAGTATATGAAATACCGATCTACTCAGTAATCATATTTCGAACAAAATTCAGAAATCGAGACATTAAAAAGCCACTCTAAAGAGTGGCTCAATGATCAAATGTTTTTATTGATATTCAATTATAGCGGTCACTATTTTCAAATAAGAATTTTAATAAATATTCTTTCTTTACCCAAAATAATCTCGACATGCATTCCTCCATGAAAGGTCAAAATATTCCTGATCTACCTGCCGTCTTTCAATCAGCACAATATTTTTATTCACTACAATAAACCTCCGATGCTTCATTTCATTCGTAGATTTATCTCTGAAACTAACCTCACCACATTCTCCCTCTTGTAGATGAAATTGAACCAGGTCTGAATTCGGTAAAGCATTCCTTACCATCTCCCTAAATTTTTTTAAATCCTCATCCTGTAGGATCTTAGAGTCAGCTTCTTGCTGTGTATTTGGTTGACTACACCCCAGAAGTATTAAAGCTACAAGAGGCAAGATAATTAGTTTTTTCATAAGCTGTCCTCCTGAGAAAGAGGATCACATTATTTTTAAAGTATGGCTATTATTAAAATGAATAGTTTTGTAAACCATTCAACTTTATCAATAAATTTAATCAGGAAAATTTAGAACAGATGAAAAGGTATAATAGCTAAAAAGAGCTTGCTGTTTCTCTGAAAATATCAAAGTTCTGAATATTATATAAGACTTGTCAGAGATGACTCTACTGAAAGAATGGGAGACCTCACAACCTTTTCTTGCTAGTTGTGAGGCCCTTTAAAGGCATTATTCAACAGGGTTTGCTGCTTGACTGTCTACCTGTTCATTCTGAGGAGTAGGATTGTTTGAACCGTCCTTTTTGTATTTCATTTTCTTATAACAATAACTCGCAAGTACACCTGCACCAATTAACGTTAATAACTTCATCTTTCACCTCATGCTCATAAATGCAAGCCTATATAACTAACATCTATATTTGTAGCTTTCCAAAGCCATTTGGAGTGTTTTTTTAAATAAAAAGTTAAATTATGTATATCTGTATAGATTAAATAAAAGTTTAATCTTTTCATAATATTAAATTTACTTAAAATATTATTGAGTTAAATATTTTTAGGCTCTAAATATATACTTATAAAATAAAAATCCTGCTTGCTGGTCAAAATCCAACTTACGATATTCAAATTGTTTTGCACTTATCTCTCTTATATTTTAATTCTCATGATAGATCATCATGAGAGCGTTCGCCCATGTGTTCAAACTATGAATTCCCCTCAAAAAGCCGTCTCTCTTTATTAGATATTCATGAAGAGCAACTTGAACTGGATATGAAAACGCATGTATATCCCTTGGCTCCCGCTCCCATCATTATGCGCGGTGCTGACGAGTTTGAACTGGATATCGCACGGTTTGGGCTTATTCCTTCTTTGGCCAAAGAATTAAAATTTGGTCGGCATACTTATAATGCCCGGACTGAAACGGTTGCCTCAAAAGCAAGTTTTCGGCATGCCTGGAAAAACAATCAGTTTGCTTTGGTACCTGTAGATACGTTCTATGAACCCATATACATTAATGGCAAATCTCATTGGTATGCTATTTCTCGTGAAGACGGCGATCCTTTTACTGTTGCAGCCATTTATGATGATGCAATCATTGAGGGTGAAAAAGTTCGATCTTTTTCAATGCTCACGATTAATGCAAATCAGCATCCCTTTATGAAACAGTTTCATAATCCGAATGATGAAAAACGCTCGATTATTGTGATACCGAAAGAGTCAAGACAGGATTGGCTGCACTGCAATCATGAGGAAGCAAGTGAGTTTTTCTTCGAAATGCGGGATGAATTTATTGCAAAGCTACGAGATTCCCGTTTGTCGGAAAACTGAAATATAAAAGCAATTTAATTATTAGTATCTGATTTTAAAGCATTTAATTTATTTGTATAAAAATAAAGCAATCATTACAATCTTGATTAATGTAACAACAATCAAGAAGTAGCAGGTTTATGACAAATTCGCATGGGGGCTTTAGAATTGGTGCAGGCAGAAAAAAGGCCGAAGAAACCAAAGTAATTCGTGTACCTGAATCCAAAGTCCTGGATATCAAAGCATACTTAAAATCACTTAAAAAAGAAAATGAAATCAGTGATATTCGCCAGTTTGATCCTGTTACCCAAATGGAAATTCCTTTAGTTACTGAACGCGTTCAGGCTGGTTTTCCCTCACCTGCACAAGATTATATTGATAAAAAACTCGACCTGAATGAATTCCTGATTAATAACGCTAATGCTACTTTTATTGTTCGAGCCAATTCGCTGTCAATGTTGAATGCAGGTATTGATATCAATGACGCCCTGATTGTGGATCGTAGCATTGAAGCGCAACACCGAGATATTGTGATTGCCTGTGTAGATAACGAATTTACTGTCAAACGGCTGATTATCGATGTAAAGGGTTGCTGGCTAAAAGCTGAGAATGACGACTATCCCGATATTCATCCTGTAGAAGGTCAGCAATTTGAAATCTGGGGTGTGGTCACCAACGTCATTAAAAAATTCAGATGAAATATCAGCAGGAAATCTATGCGCTGATTGATGTCAATAATTGCTATGTCAGTTGTGAGCGCATATTCAATCCGAAACTAAATCATGTACCTGTGATCGTGTTGTCAAATAACGACGGCTGTGTAGTTTCACGTTCGCAGGAAGCAAAAGATCTCGGCATTAAAATGGCTGTTCCATTCTTCCAGATTCGCGATATTGTCGAGCAGCATCAAGTTCAAGTGCTATCCAGCAACTATGCCCTATATGCAGAAATGTCCAAACGCTTTCATTCCATTCTGTCTGAATATGTAGCACCTGATGAACAGGAAGTTTATTCCATAGATGAATGCTTTCTGAAAATTACAGCTTATGCAAAAAATCATGATTTAACAGAATATGGTCAGGATATGCGACGGCGTATTTTGCAATGGATTGGCCTACCCGTTTGTGTAGGCATTGGCCGTTCCAAAACCGAAGCTAAATTAGCCAATTATATGGCCAAGAAAGCCAAACGCTTTAATGGGGTTTGCAATCTTTCTTCTATGCATCCACAACATAGAGATTACTTCTGGAGCTTGATTGATGTTGCTGAAGTCTGGGGGGTTGGGCGCCAGCAGAGTAAAAAGTTGAAGAACTTAGGTATACATACCGTTCTTGATTTAGCTCAGGCCGATTGTCATCGAATCGGAAAATTATTTTCAGTTGTTATGCAAAGAACTGTGATGGAATTACAGGGAATTTCCTGTATTGAACTGGAACAGGCGTGCCAGCCCAAGAAGCAGATTATTTCTTCACGCTCATTTGGTTGCCGAGTAACAGATCTTGAAGCTTTAACGGAGGCTATGAGTGATTACCTGCAAAATGCCGTCAAACGCTTGAGAGAAGATCAATCCTTATGTGGTTGCATCATTGCTTTCGCTCAATCCAATCCTTTTGACAAGAACAGATCCTTTTATCATAAATCTATCAATATCGCTCTTCCTGAACCTACTGATTCTGCTGTTGTAATGAACCGGGTATTGATGCAACAGATGCATGAATTGTTTTCAGAAGGTGTCGAGTTTAAAAAATGCGGAGTTATTTTGACGGCGCTTGAACCTAAATCGGCCCATGTCTATGACTTGCTCTCTGATCATGCTCAGATCGAGAAAAATGAGAAACTTCAGAAAACGCTAGAAAAAGTAAAGGAAAGATTTGGCGATCAAAAGCTGGCGATTGGAGCAGCTAAAATGCCTGACCGGACTTGGACTATGTCTCAACAGCACCTAAGTCAGAATTATTTTAGTTGGGATGGATTATTGAAGATTGATCATTAATTTCATCTTCCGAGTAAAGTGAAGCAGAAATTTTCCGAGACTCAAATCAAAAAAGCCCTAAATTTAATTAGAGCTTTCTGATATCAATATCTTACTTTTGCTCCCTCAGCGGATGCTCAGGCTCTGCATTAGGCTTTTTCTCAGGCTTTACACCCTTATAGGTTGCTTGATTGCCTTTATCATCATTAGATTCTTTTTGCGGATTATCTTCTTGCTCTGTTTGGTGGTCTGCATGAGTTGTCATATATATTCCCTTTCCTCTAGATGCTTAGAAAATTATTAGGACATATAAGGTTAAACATCAATAATATTTATGTTTTCCATACATTTTAATAAACATATATTCTTCTAATCAGAGCTTATATAGACTTCTTGTTTAATCTAAATCTGCCTGGCTGTGCAACCTGCTTCCAGAAAACACAGCTCATAGATCAATTTATAATTTAATTTCTTATTACTTAAAAGAAAGTATCTGCAGAAACATTAAAACGTTCAGACAAAGCTTTAATATGGCGGATATTGAGCTGACGTTTACCATTCAGGATTTCAGAAATGACCGACTGGGTAGCTATATCAGATAGGTCTGATTGGCTTAGGCCATGCTGTTCCATCAAGAAAGCCAGTGCAGTACGACCATCGCCTTCTGGCATCGGCAAATGCTCATGTTCATAAGCTGAGACTAAATCACCCAGTTGAAGAATCAGCCCCATTAAGGGATGCGACTCATCATCACCTACAATATCCAGAAGTTCATCTAAAGCTTCAGTGAGCGTATTAAAGTCTTCTTCAGTTTCTGGCTTGCTGAGCAAAGGTGCAACATAACGCCAGTGATCAACGGCCTGTTTAATCATTGCATTCATATTAAGCCTCCTTCCAATGACCTTTGTCATATTCCTGATGGGATAAGACATGGCGAATATAGACACGTTTTGCCTGGTACATTACAGCTGCGATCAACCTGATCTTGTTGCCACCAATATCAAAGACATGAAATTTCCCGACTTTATCGACTGCGGGAAATAATCGCTTCATGTCGGCAAAATCCTTAGGATCATTGGCCTTGATAATTCGATACCAACCATCCAATGCGGTTTCAGCGTGTGGCCACTTTCGCATTGCTTCCAGAATCCAAGCGTGAGTGATCACATGCATAATTATTTATCGCATTTTGCTATATTCAAAGTATAACCTAAATATCGCATATTGCAATAACGCTTAAAGGATGAATTTAGTTGAGATGAGTATTGTTATGGTCAAATCACAAGTTAAAATTAAATAAACCCTTATTTTTAGTAATTTTATTAATTATCAATATTTATGAATTAGCGTGGATATGTTAGTTCTATTTTCAAATAGCAATGATAAAAAAAATGAAAACCCCGTCAATCTAAAATCGAACGGGGGTTCAACATCCATCTATACCGCGAAGGTCTAGAGAGTTAATTTAAATCTTTCAAGCAATCACGACACTTTTTGACTTCGAAATCATCGACTGTGTAATCAATTTCAGTCGCACCATGAAGACCAAATAAACAACATATAAATTGGAACATGTGTTTCTCCTGACTGTGAACAGCTCGATCATGGATCGAGCTTTGTTGCTTTAAAGATAATGGCTTACAGCTCCACGATTTATTTACCTTGAAACTATTGAATTACTCACCTGTACTGCGATCATACAGGCAAGCTATAGCCTCTAAATTTGTACACTCTCTTCATGTTTTGGCGCTTGGTCTTTGGTACCGTGATCCTTGCTCATCATCCGGCACATTTTTTCTTTGCAAGATTTAAAGCAACATCCCACCATGACACCTATACCAAATGCACAGATACATCTCATCATAGCTCTACCCTGTCTTTTCATGAAAAGAGATATATAAATAACATCTATTCATGTTTCACACTTGAATGTATTTTCAGGTTTTATGTTGTATATGAAAACTTATGTGAAGGATAAATATCGGAGAATCAGCTGTTTTTGACGTATTTATGATCTAAAAAATAGGCCCTGCTTAACTGTTTGGATTAAACAGGGCTTTTTAACTTGCTGATTTTAAATTATTTTATCTGATTTTTTGTAGTGGTGATAAAGTACCACTTGTCATGCATCTAATATATATATGAAATATAGATGCTTTTTTACCAAATGTTGAATATAGGTTATGTTTTATATTTTATTGGCTATTTTTCATTAACTTAGATGCAATTAAATACAAAAAACTTTGGTTCATGCGATTTTCATTCAATCAAGTGAGTCATAAAAGCAGATATGCAACTTATACATATTGGCAGATATTTTACTTATTTTATCAAAGTCCTTTTCATTTTTTATTTTCTCAGCTGTCAATGAGTTTAAAGGCAGGTGCTCTTTCACTCATTTCTCTTTATAATTTTTCCAACGACTGATAACAATATTTTGTTGCCATGAAAATATCACTATTCATAATTGCCCTATTGGCATTGGCCATCACAGGCTGCCAAAAACAACAGGCAGATGTATCAGCTGAACCTGACCCAGCTGTGAAAGCTCAGTTTGAACAATCAGATGCCCGATTGAGTGCTTATTTAGATAAATTAGATTCTTCTACTATTAGTCTTGAGGAAAGAACACATATTTTATGTGAGGATTATCCTAAAGAATATAAAATTCATTATATGCCGACCCTAATAAAACTGATGCCACAAGAATATGATGAGCAGGAACTACTGAAAGATCTGAAAAATGCGCTCGACTTTTATAAAGTAAAAGCCAATATTCAATGCTGATTTATTCTGAACAAGAAAAAACCGCCTTAAAGAAGGCGGTTTTTTTGTAGAGATTACACAACTTAGATATAAACGCTGCAGCTTTAACTAATCTTATTGATTACGCAAATTTTGCTGCTGGTTATCTTGTTGTGGCTGTTGCTGTTGTTGCTGATTGCGTTGCTGGTCCTGTTGGCCCTGCTGACGCTGTTGGTTTTGCTGTCCCTGCGGTTGTTGTTGCTGCTGGTTCGGCTGTTGCTGATTTTGATTCTGGTTTTGCTGACGTTGTTGGTCTTGCTGTTGCTGTTGTTGTTGGTTCTGTTGGTCTTGCTGATTTTGCTGTTGATTATTAGCCATGGTGTAACTCCTTACTATTTGCTTTAAATCGCCGATGATTAGGTTTCGACTTAATATTTACTCTACCTATTTTTAAAAATTCGCCAAGTTATTACCTGTTACATATTAATTCAATGTAAAAAAAGGTAAGTTAAGTAATTGAAGTCTGGATTTATAAGAAACATAAATTACTTTTAATAATAGAATGAACACATATTGAAAGCTTTCTATCTTTTATAAATTTTATTTTTCAATTAAAGTCATAACTTAATCAAAAAATTGTATATAAACTTAAATTTAAAATAAAATTTAGAAATACATTTTGCTACTTATATAAAATATGATTATATTTATAAGATATTGAATTTTATTAATTATTTAAAATTATAATTTCTTATACATGTTTAACCTAATTTTCTAAAAATTAGATCATTAAATATAAAAACAAAAAAACCATTTTTAAATAGCAGAATATATTACATAGAATCACAAATAAGGCCTTTTCAGTTGCCAATTTACCTTGACTTTATATTTTTAAAATTATTAAACCTCTTGCAGATACTGGTGTTACTGCAAGCATCAATTACATCATCGGTGGTTATGATCGTATGGATGTGAAATAAAAGAACAAAGTAGTATTCGGACTGGGTTATAGCTTCTAATTTTCTCTAAATAAAAAGGCGACTTTAGGTTGCTTTTTTATCGTTTAAATGTGCTGCCCGCGATAAGACAAGGCTTCTGATAAATGCCCAGTCTGAATATCTGGACTTTGGTTAAGATCGGCAATGGTTCGGGCAACACGCAAAATCCGATGATAGCCTCGTGCTGATAAATTCAGTTTCTGCTGCGCCAGTTCAATCATTTTCTGGGCTGGTGGATCAAGAGGAGCATATTGTTCCAGTTGTTTCGGACTAAGACTCATGTTCAAGGCATAAAATAAAATTAGTTTGCTCTTTGAAAATCTGTATTGTTTCTAAGATTAGAATTACTTATATTTCTACTAACAGTAGTATTTATAATGAAATTATTATGTTGTAATTAATATATGGAGTAATATTAAAAGAATTGTAGTTTTGAGTGGTTTTCTCATTATTTTTTAATTAGATCTCTTGCGAAAGTA